>JABDNZ010000051.1 GCA_013043565.1 Gemmatimonadota bacterium
CCTCTCGGGAGATGAGGTCCTTCGCATCCGAGGAAACCTCCAGGGTAATTCCCAGCTCGGTGGCCAGCTTCCCGACGCGCTCGAGCTGTAGCTCGACGATGGCCCTGAGGTCATCCTCCTCCAGCGGCCGGAAGAGAATCACGTCGTCGACCCGATTCAGAAACTCCGGCCGAAAATGGTTGTGGAGCTCACTCGTAACGAACCCTTCGACCTGGTCCCACTGGGACTCCTTGGCCCGCTCCAGTATGAACTGGCTTCCGATGTTCGAGGTCATGATCACGACGGCGTTCCGGAAGTCCACCGTGCGTCCATGGGAATCCGTGAGCCGGCCTTCGTCCATCATCTGTAAGAGGACGTTGAAGACCTCCGGATGGGCCTTTTCGATTTCGTCGAAGAGGATGACGGCATGAGGCCGTCTCCTGACCGCCTCGGTCAGTTGGCCTCCCTCGTCGTACCCGATGTAACCCGGTGGCGCTCCGATCAGCCGGGCCACCGCATGTTTTTCCATGTACTCCGACATGTCGATGCGGACCATGGCCCTCTCGTCGTCGAAGAGGAACTCGGCAAGGGCCCGGGCAGTCTCGGTCTTCCCGACTCCGGTTGGGCCTAGAAAAATGAACGATCCCACGGGCCGATTCGGATCCTGAAGACCTGTCCTCGCTCGTCGCACCGCATTGGACACCGCGTCCAACGCCTCCCTCTGGCCGATGACCCTCCGCCCCAGAAGCTCCTCGAGGTGTGCCAGGCGCTGCCGCTCGGACTCCAGGAGCCGGCTCACCGGGATTCCGGTCCATTCACCCACGACGGCAGCGATATCGTCGGCGTCTACTTCCTCTTTCAGAAACTTCCCGTCGGCTTGGAGTTCGTCCAAGCGGGCTTCGGCCACCCCGAGAGCCTGCTCCGTGCCCGGGATCTCACCGTACTGGAGCTCGGCGGCTTTGTTGAGGTCCCCCGTCCGGGTGGCTCGGTCGGCTTCCAGCTTGAGCTCGTCGATTTTCTCTTTCAAATTCTGGATCCGGCCGATGGCTTCCTTCTCGCTCTGCCAACCGGCCTTCATGCCTGCGCTCTCCTCTCGGAGCTCGGCCAGCTCTTCCTCGATTCCCCTCAGGCGGTCTTTCGCACCGACCTCCTCCTCCTGGGAGAGGGCCTGTTTCTCGATCTCCAGTTGGGTGATTCGGCGCTCCACCTCATCGATTTCCTGCGGCAGGGAGTCGATCTCGATGCGCAGCCGACTTCCAGCCTCGTCAATGAGGTCGATGGCCTTGTCCGGAAGGAAGCGACCACCGATGTAACGGTCCGAGAGCCGGGCCGCCGCCATGATGGCGTCGTCCTTTATCCGCACCCCATGATGCACCTCATACCGTTCTTTGAGCCCTCGAAGGATTGCCACCGTGTCCTCCACGGAAGGGGGGGCCACGAAGACCGGCTGGAAACGCCGTTCGAGGGCCGGGTCCTTCTCCACGTGCTTCCGGTACTCGTCCAGCGTGGTGGCACCTACCATGCGGAGCTCGCCACGGGCCAACATCGGCTTCAACATGTTGCCGGCGTCCACGGCCCCTTCGGCTGCGCCGGCGCCGACGACGGTGTGGAGCTCATCCAGGAAGACGATGTATTTCCCTTCTCCCTCGGCGATCTCTTTCAGTACCGCCTTCATCCGCTCTTCGAACTCGCCCCGGTATTTGGCTCCGGCCAGCATAGCCCCAATGTCCAAGGACACCAGCTTCTTGTTGGCCAGGGTGGTGGGGATATCCCCTTCGACGATTCGCTGAGCCAACCCTTCCACGATGGCCGTCTTCCCGACCCCCGGTTCTCCGATGAGGACCGGGTTGTTCTTTGTGCGGCGGGCCAGGACCTTCACGACCCTCCGAATCTCCTCGTCCCTTCCGATCACGGGGTCCAGCTTTCCCAGACGGGCCGCCTCGGTCAGGTCCTGGCTATAACGGGCGAGAGCCCGATAGGTGTCTTCGGGCGATTGGTCGGTAACTCGGTGAGACCCCCGGACGCTTTCCAGGGCCTCCCTGAGGTCTTTTCGACTGGCCCCGGCGTCCTTGAGAATCTGGCCGGCATCTCCCTTCTCTTCGGTGAGTCCCAGGAGAAGGTGCTCCGTGGATACGTACTCATCTTCCAGGTCCCGGGCCTCCTTCTCGGCCACGTCGAGAGCCTTGTTGAGATCTCGTGACAGTGCGGGGTCGGAACCCCCCGTCACCTTCGCCCTGGAGTCCAGGGACGCGGCGGTCCGCTCCCGGATGAGCGCCGGGTCGACTCCGAGCTTCTGGAGGACGGGCACCACGATGCCCTCTTCCTGCTCCAGCAGGGCGCGGAGTAGGTGCACGCCCTCGATCTGGGGGTGTTCCCTCCTCCGGCTCTCCTGGGCAGCGGCCTGGAGAGCACCGGCGGCTTTGACCGTCAGTCGATCAGGATTCAACATTTGATCCGTTTTCCTCCCAACCTGCCAAACTGGCAGGCGTTTTTCCTTTCTTACCCCGGTCCGGCGCCAGAAAGGCCGGATTTGCGGGGTTATTCGACGTTTCAACCTACCTTAAAAACAAGATCCGGACCAAAAAAAACGGGCGCCCCCAGGATCGGGAGGCGCCCGCCGATGGCCTTCCGGGACCAACCGTTGCCGCCGCCCCGGGCGGGGCCGGACCCCCGGAAAGGTCGGGCCTATCCTGGCAAAACTCCCCCCACCGGAAGCTTGAGAATCTGGCCGGCCGGCAGGGTGGGATTCCCTTCGAGTCGGTTCAGCAGCCGCACCGCGTCGGCCCGGTCGGAGATCCCCTCGCGGCTTAAGAGAGTGGCCAGGTCCATGGCCCTCGAAACGGTCAGGACCCGGAGGCGGACCGGCTCCACGTCCAGCTTGGACCGGTCCCGAAGGACCCGGAAGCTCTCCAGTGAGGACCGGACGGCTCCCCGGCGGTTTTGCCAGGCATCGTTCGCGCCGAAGCCCATGAACCTCAGGAGCGTCCCGCCGTAGTTCAGGAACACCACCCTCCCCTGAAGGACGCCGTCCTGCGTGTTGGCCTGGAAGTCAGCCGAAGCCGCCGGGATTCCGTTGATATCATCGTCCGAGGATCGGCCCGCTTCCACCCCCTCTTGGGACAGGAACTCGTTCAGCGCCACCGACGGAGTCGCTCCCTGGGCCAGCGTAAGCGCCATGACCGCATCCCCCTCCTGGGAAGCAGCCTGGACGGCTTGCTTGGAGTTCATGGTCTGCCAGCCATCGGGGAACTCGAACTGAAACGCCATGTCGGGATGAAAGAAATGGGAACCCTCGAAAAAACCCTCCCTCGGGTTGGCACCAAACGTCATCCCATCCAGGCGAGGCAGGTACTCCTCCCTTCTCACCATGGCTGGATCCAGGGCCACTTCGGCGTCAGCCGCATACTCGATGATGTCCTCTTCCCTGTTCGCGGGATTCGGATGCGTGGAGAGCCACTCCGGGGGGCCTCCACCTGCCTCGGACGTGACTCGCCCAAGCATGCCCATGACGCCGCTGAGCTGGACAGGGTCATACCCCACGCGGCCCATATAGCGGACTCCAAGCTCGTCGGCCTGTCTCTCGTCGTCCCGACCAAATTTCAAGAAGAGTAGCTGCAGGGAGGCCCCGGCGAGCCCAGCATACTGTTGGAGTTCGGGCTTCAAGATCATCCCGACCCCCAGGCCGATCTGGGCGATCTGCTGTTTGCTGATTTGACTCACGGAGTGCCGGGCCGTGACGTGCCCGATCTCGTGGCCCAGGACCCCTGCCAACTCGGCCTCGGACTCGAAATGTGCGAGGATCCCTCGCGTGACGTAGATATAGCCCCCAGGGAGGGCGAACGCATTGATGAGAGGATCATCCAGGACCCTGAAGGTCCAGGGGAGATCGGGTCTTTCGGAGTTGGCCGCCAGCTGGGTTCCCAGGTCCTGCACGTAGGCCTGAAGGGACTCGTCGGGATAGAGACCCATGGAAGCGACGATCTCCGGGTCGGCGTCCCTCCCCATCTGGATTTCCTGGCCCTCGCTCATCAAAGAAAACTGCCGTCTTCCGGTGGCGGGGTTGATGGCACAACCGACCAGCCAGAGGAGTAGAACAACGGGAAAAGCGACCTTCGCGGGTAGGCGCATGAGATAACCGCTCGTGTTGGGGCTGGAGCCTTTGATATCGTAGAAAAGGTAGAAAGATCGAAGGATGGCATGCAAGCTCCCCCTCCTCCTTATCTCATTCAATGGACAATAGCGCCATGCGATTTGTCACACTTCTCATGCTTGTTTCTACCCCGTTGACCTCCCTGGCTTGCGGTGGTCCGGAACCGGATCCCGCCGCCACTGATGCGATATCTCGGGAAAGGTTCATCGAAGCCTACTTCGAGCTGCGGAAGGTGGGCCTCCGGTCGCGGGGCATGGACATCACCCTGGATAGTCGGGATTCGGTCCTTGCCGAGCTCGGCCTCACCGAGGCCGATCTCCTCACCTTCGTGGACGTCTGGGGCGACGACGGCGAGATGATGATCTCCGTGTGGGAGGAGGTGGACAGCCTGATGATGGAGAGCCGAAGGGCCCAAGGGGAGGTGGGAGAGGGTGTGTACGGTTCCTCAGCGGAGGACGGCGGCCGGAACGACGATGGCAGGGACGGCCGGAGGGAGGAGCCTTCATGAGCTTCGAGCGCGTGTTCAGTGGCGCCCCGTGGGAGACGAAGGTCGGATACTGTAGGGTGCTACGAGCCGGAAACCTCGTTTTCGTGACGGGCACAGCCCCCGTAGACCCCGATGGTGACGTCCACGCCCCGGGGGACGCCCTGGCCCAAGCCAGAAGGTGCCTCACGATCATCAGGGAATCCCTGGGGAAGCTCGGAGTAGGGATGGACTCCGTGGTCAGGACCCGGATGTTCACCACGGACATCGACCGTTGGGAGCACTATGGTGAGGCCCATAAGGAGGTGTTCGGAGACCATCCGCCGGCCACGACCCTGGTGGAGGTCTCGCGCCTGATCCACCCGGACATGCTCATCGAGATCGAGGCGGACGCCGTGGTCGGGGAGGGCTGAAGGCCCATCAGCCAAATCGGCCACCCGATCCCAGGCCCCGAACGGGGTACAGGTCTCCAAAGGAGGGCCGAGTTCGAATGACGGAGGAACTCCCATGAAGGTCCACCAGGTGGCAGAAGGACTTCTCCGCATCGCCCTCATGCCGCCGGACCACACGAACGTCTACCTGGCCGGCGAGGTTCTCATCGATGCCGGGGGACGCTTCGACGCGAAGCGGATCATCTCGACTCTCGAAAACCACCCCATCTCAGCCCACGCACTCACCCACGCCCACTTCGACCACTATGGGGGCAGCCTCGGAATATGCGAGGCCCTGGGCGTCCCTGTCTGGTGCGGGGCCGGCGATGAGGAAACCGTGTCCACGGGAGATATGTCCCTGGTTCTCCCGAACCCCCACAACCTGCTCGGGAAGCTCGTTCGTGGCATGTCCCGACCCGGCGTTCCTGTGGGCCGGGTGTTGAGGGAGGGAGACTTGGTGGGAGGTTTTACGGTCATCGAAACCCCGGGCCACACGCCGGGGCACCTGGCCTTCTGGCGGGGATACGACGGCGTCCTCATCCTCGGCGACGTCGCCTTCAACCGGAATCCCCTCACCCTTCGGTCCGGAATCACCGAACCCTTCCGGCTGGCGACCTGGAATTCGGCCCTCAACAGGGAATCCGCTCGGAAACTGGCTGCTTTGGGCCCCAAGATCGTGTGTTTCGGCCACGGCGCTCATCTCACCGACGGTGCCCGTTTTTCCGAGTTCGCCGAGAACCTTCCTTCGCCGGTGTCGATCCGTGGAGACCGGGAATGAAACCTCGAGCCCCAGGTTCCGTTGTGTTTGTGAGAGTGGGTGTGTAGGCTGAGGCCATCGGAATCGGCAAGATTACCAACAATCGAGAGGTGAAAAATGGGCTTGGTGTCCTGGATGATCCTTGGACTCTTGGCCGGAGCCCTGGCAAAGTGGATCAGGCCCGGCAAGGACGGGGGCGGCTGGCTGAACAGCATGTTCATCGGCATCGGTGGTGCCATGATCGGAGGATTCGTCGGGTCCGCCCTGGGGATCGGGCGGGTGACCGGTCTGAACCTCTGGTCGATCCTGATCGCCACCGGCGGCGCGCTGATCCTGCTCTGGGTCATGGGGAAGATCCGCGGCTGAATCGGACCGGACTGCCCGTGAGGTGGATTCCGACCCGAATCAGGGAAGAAAAGCAGGATCAGGCTAGAAAGGCTCCTCCGCTCCAATGTTCGGGGGTGAGGGGCCTTTCTGTATTGTGAGGCCTTCTCCCCACTGTCGGATTCTCTGGCCCCGAGGTCTCCCCCTCGCATAGAATCAGTCGAGTCAGCTTCACCATGCGGGTCCCACGAGAAGAGACCGGGGTCGCCGGGATGAACAGGAAAGGGCCATGAGTCTGGAGCCACCCCGGAGGAGTTTCCGGGATACCCCAAAGAAGCGGGGGCTTCGGGATATCGATGGTCCCGCCCGGGGACGAAACTTCAAAGCGCTTGCCTGGTCCCTTTTTGGCGGTCTACCCATGGGAGCAGCGGCAGGTTTTGCGGCCGGTCACCCAATGCTCGGCCTCCTTCTCGGTCCGATCCTGGTCTTCGTCTTGACTATGGGAATCGCGGGTCTGACGGGCCGGAGTGTAGCCTTCTTTTTGGTGCCTTCCGGATCCTACGCTCCAAGGAAGACCGAACACTCCCGGGCCGAGGCTCTGGCTGTGAGAGGAGACCACGAGGCCGCCATCCTGGTCTACCAGGGCGCACTCCTCGAGGCCCCGGAGGACGGGGAGGTCTACCTTAGAATCGCCCGTCTTTACCGGGACGGGGTCAAGAACCCCGAAGAGGCCGTTACCTGGTTCCAGCGTGGATTGCGGGAAGCCAGGCTTTCAAAAGGACAGGAACTCCTGGCAAGGAGGGAGGCGGCGGAGCTTCTCATCCACCACATGGGGGAACCCAACCGAGCGGCGCCGGAACTCGCTCGGCTGGCCGAAGCCTCACCCATTACGACAACCGGCCAATGGGCGGCGAAGGAACTGGCCCGGATCAAGCAAGAGATGGGACGCGAGGGCGATGATGGCCTAAGCGATGAGGGGCGAAACACCCAGAGCAAAGGTGGGCCGCCCGAGAAAACCTAGAGCCGCCGGAAAAAACCTAGAACCGATAGACCAAGCCCAGGGAGAGCCCCCGTGAAGGCTGAACGGCCAGTGACAGCCCGGCACGGCCCTTCCTGGGGTCAAGGTGATGGTTGAGGAACAGCTGGGTGATCAGCCCGGCGGTTGCACCCGCCAGGGCCCCAACGGCCACCACGCCATTCTTTCCATCATCCCGAGCGTTGGCCGGCAGAAGGGAGACCAGAGTTCCTACGGTAGCTCCGGTCAGA
>JABDNZ010000054.1 GCA_013043565.1 Gemmatimonadota bacterium
GCTGACACAGCACCAGATCGGGGGCCACGCCCAGCCGGTTCAGGTTGGCACGGGTGGGTTCGCATCTCATGTCGTCCCGGTTGGTGACGATGACCACATGACCTCCCAGCCGGCGGACCTCCCGGGTGAAGGCCAAGGCTCCCGGGACGGCGGAAGCTTCGGCCTGATTCACCCAGGCAGCCCAGCTCTCCACCGAGTAGGTGCTGTCCATCGCCGCTCGGCGTCGTTGGTACTCCGAGTTGTCCAGGACCGTCTCATCGGCGTCCATGATCACGCCCCAGGGACCGGCCGTCAGGGTGGGGACCGTATCCCGAAGGTGCTCGGCGGCTGCGGTGTACGCCTGGTAGGCCAGGGCCCGGTATTCCGCCGAACGACGGACCCACCTGATGGCGCCGGGGAGTTCGGCCGCCTCCGTGGCTGGGTCGGGTGTGTCTGTCGAAGGTCGTGGTTGCAGAGTGGCGCATCCGGGCAGGCCGCTGGTGGCCAGGAGGGTGACGGCCAGGATGAGATGGCGGCTGCGGATAGACCGGAGTGGCCTTGAGCTTTTCAAAGGACGAGTGGCCATGACGGGTACCTTCAGCTTTTGAATGAGCTGGATTCTGGCCCTGGACCGGAAAGAAGGGCTTGGCGGGAATGTACGAAGATTCCGCCGCAAGGTGTTCATTGGTATTTCACCATGCGAATAAACTCCCCCGACAGAGTGGGCCATGGACTCACCGGGGATTTTTATCCCTGGCGAAAACAGATTCTCCGCGCAACTATTCATCCACACAACCCAAAACCCTGACCAAGCTTCGGTAGCAGTCGGTGCCGTTGGCCGCCCTCCACGCTTATCCGTGGGGAGAGCCCATGGCCCTGGTCTTGTTTTGTACCCCCCGGCAAGGAGGCACCAATGAAGCGAACCCTTCTCTCAACCGTCCTCGCTCTCGCCGTGTTAACGGCAATCCCCGCCCAAGCCCAGGAAATCGAGCTTCCCGAGTTTACCATGGAGGAGCGTTGGGAACGTATGGCTTTCCTGCTGGTTGGTTGGGAGGTCGCCATCATCTCCATGGGAGAACAGCACGGGATGACGCCCGAAGAAGTCGGGCATTGGGTCGGGAAGTACTTCTCCCAAGGATGGTTGGGGGGAAGGGAGGCGGTCCAGTTGTTGACGGCAATGAACCGCAATCACATGGCCTTCCCCGGCGCCACGTCCGAGGTCGTGTCGAGCACCCCGACTTCGCTGGTGGCTCGGTTCAACCGGCCTGGAGACTCCCAGATGGGGGCTGGTGGCGTGACCATGGGGGTGTCCACCGAGGACCTCAACACTATGCTGGTCGCACTGAACCAAACCATCGCCGACTGGAACGGCGTGGCTCTCGAGGTTGAAACGGACGGCGACCACGATGTCCTCACCATGGAAACCCTCTACGGCCCCATCCAAGCTTCCAACGATCTCCGCTGGAACCGCGGCAACTACCTTTCTTGGCTAACCTGGCTTCAGCTCATGGGAATGAAGCTCGAGTCCGGCATGACGGCCCGGGAAGTGGGAGAAGCTGACGCCGCGCTCTATGCGTCCACGTGGAGTGCCAGGACCCCGTGGCAGCTCTTCAGGGGCATGCACTGGAATGCCATGACCGATCCGAACTACAGCTGTGAGGTGGTGAGCGCCGGGCCGGATGAAGTCCGGGCACGATGCCCCATTCAATACGAGGCTGTGGTAACGAACGCCGGTGTCCAATTCAACGTGACTCCGGAGGCGGTGACGGAGGCAAACCAGGCTTTCGCCGAGGGAGTGGCGGAGTACCTGGGGATGCGTTGGGTGGAGACGGTGGAAGACGGGGTTCGCGTGATCACGGTGACTCGACGGTAGGAGGCACCACCGCGAGCCTTCTCACCCTCCGAACGAAAGCGGCCCCCTTCAGGTCCGGGGGCCGCATCGTTGGGGTGGGGTTTGTTGGACCGAAGCACCCGAGAGAGGGAGGGGCTTAGTACTCCACGGCCTGTCCTGCTACCGGCACCGAGGCGTGGAACTGGACGATCTTCCAGCCGTCGTCCTTCTTCTCGAGAACGCCGCTGAACCACACGGTGAGCTCGGCTCGGTCCTCCCCTGAGGTGACCTCCAGATCCATCATCTCGGTGAACCAAGCCACTTCCCCGGAATCATGGACCTTGACCACCTGGTTTCGGACGGTGGATTCGGTGTCTTCAAATACTTCCAACTGGAAGGCCAGGGACTCACGGGCTGTGTCATGCCCCACCCAGTACTCGGCTGCGTCGGTGCCGAAGATGACCATGTCGGAGTCTTGGGAGAAAGCTGCGTCGAATAGGGCGATGTCCTCCTCCAACCACATCTGCTCCCACATGTTTACGACGGCTCTTGCGGCGGCTTCCTCGGCCGACAGGTCGACGGGTGGAGTTTCGTTGGCGGGCTCGGAAGCCGGCGCACAGCTGGCTGCCAAGAGGGAAGCCGTGAAAAAGAGGGAACCGAGTGATTTCCGCATGAGAGCCTCCCTTAGGGTTCGCCCTGCATTCTGGGCTGTGTCGGTGCAATCCCGGCCCGCGATGGACCGTTCCGCCAAACCGCAGAGAACCTGCGAGTATCCGTTCGATCCAGTGGGCCAAGGTGTCTTATACGACGGAAATGCCTTTCAGGATGTTTCGGATTCGGGAGGCGGCAGGTGTCGGTGGCGGCCCGCAGTGGGAACGCCACCGACTCCGTCAGGCCTCGTCGGCGACCCTCATGTACCGATGGTTGCAGTGGTCGTGCCCCTGCATGAGGGTCTTGTCCCGCTCCATTTTTATTTTTGGGCTGAAAGCTGTCGGCCAAGTGTAGTCCATGTTGCAGACAGCTGCGTGTCCGATCTCCCCATCTAAGCCGGCTTCCTTGTAGACCGATGCCCAGAGGCATTCGGTGACCCGCAGCTCGAAGACATCTTCCG
>JABDNZ010000055.1 GCA_013043565.1 Gemmatimonadota bacterium
TTGATGAGGTGTCCTGCGAGGTGACCACCAGGATGGTCGGGAAAGGCAAGAACAAGAAGCCGGTTTCAACCACTACCGTCTCGGCAAAAGTCACGGTTGCTTATGGATCGGAACCTCTTGAGATGGCCCCGAAGTGCTCATGTCTGACCGGTATCATGCCCCACAGACGAATGGGACCTTCCTGGTAACAAGGACCTTTGATAGGATCTCTCCGGGGACATCGAGGTCAGTTTCGCTGCCGACTTCCTGCATGGTGCGGGTGGCATCGAAGAGTGGCCGGGCGACCACTTCTCGGAGTACTATGACTTCGTCTACGATCCAGGCAAGAACACGGTTAAGACCACAGCCGGTTTTGAGGGAGGAACTTGGTCCCCGACATTGAATGAGTTGAACGTTGAAACGTTTCCAGTCGTCCATTCAGCACCGAAGGGGATCATTTGCCAGTGAGTCCTCCTTCGAGGCTCTCAGAGGCTTCGATCCTCGCTGAATACCAGACAATCAGAATCTCATGGAGGAGACGGCCCAGGTGAAACAAAAGCCTGGGTCGATTTTTCTTTGGGTTGAGGTTCGAGGCAGCAGAACAGCCATACCTTATTTTGCTAGGCCTAGCTGCCCCTGGTTCAACTTGTTGACATACTTGCCGTTTATGATCTGCACAGTCGCAATTCTCTTATCGCAAGAAGGACAATGGATGTTGGTCCCTCTCTCCGAGTAGTCATTAAGGAATATGCCAGCATAGTCCTTTGTTATGCGGTCACGATGGATCTTCAATAGCCTTCTTCCCGGCCCTTTCTTGTATTTGAGTAGCTTTTGGCCACACCTGCAAAAGACGGTAAGAGTTTTGTACTTGGTCAGTTTCCTCAAAAGGAAACCCTTTCATGATATAGTCGAGAAAAGATGCGAAGTTTAATTACTGCTGCCTAGCGTTTTGCGTCTCTATTGCGGACCGGCCTTACCCAAATCATACCTCCCTCACATCCTCCAAAACAGAGTCCAGATCCCGAGATGGCGTTGTTTTCCAGAACCAACTGGAGCCAAGAAAGCTGATTCCTGGGTAACCCAGAAGTCCTCGGGTGACCCTGGAAAAACACCTATCTTTTTCTGTACGAATGGGCAGGAATAGGATCTTTAGAGTCTCATTAACCCCGCCAGGGGGGGAGAAGGGGTCGGAGATGACGTCTGGGAACAGCTTTGGGAACAAAGCCGGCTAAAAGGATCGAAAAGAACCGAACTCAGGGGAGGAGAGGGAAGGGGAGGATGCCGAGGAATCACCAAGATCCAACTAGATCAAAACATATCAAATCCCCAGGATCAAACTGCAAAACCTCCATTCGGCGGTTGGAGCCGAGAGGCGAGAAAGCCGGGCCTACGTTTCAGCTGAAACGCCGGATTCGTGATACTGGTCGGAGGGGACAGTTTTGCGGCGTTTCCGCGGAAACGTCCGGGGGCCCAACCCCGAGACGGGCGAGCACCCGAGAGGCATTCCCGAAACGCTTGGCTGGATTTCGATAGGGTTCGCGTGAGTACCGGCGCTAGCAGGTCCAACGCCATATTCTTGTTCTCTGCTCTGACGCAGTTCCGGCATTGAAGATCAGCTCGGCACAGGAATCCGGGATTCCGGTTTCGAGCCAGGAGGAAACATACGGGACCTGGTTCTCCTCTAGGGTGCGGAGGATCAAGTAGTCCGGGGTCATGCCGTGGACGTATTCCAGCGCTCGACTTTCCTCTGCGTATGGCAGATAGGCCAAGGTGCCCCCGGCGTAAAACGCTGGTGCTAAACCAAACCCCATGATCAACGGACGGGCCTCTGGATCGGGCCCCGGACCATGGTCGCTCGCAATCACCTGCCCCAGCTCTCTGGATTGGGTCGAGTACTCCTGGTTGAGCTCGGATTCCGCAAGAGTCGCTGGCAGAATCCTTAGACTGAGGCCAGTGAGAAGGAGGGCAGCCAGGACCACCGACACCGAGGCAGGTTCCGCTCGATCTCGGAGCTTCCGCCAGGGCAGCAAAATGGCTCGCGCAAACAACACCGACCCTGCAGCGGAACAAAAAAGCAATATCGATAGTGTTCCAAAGAAGTACCTGAGATAGCGCCATTCGGTAAGTAGTAGAACTAAGCCGAAAAAGAAGATCAGGCCGACGAGGACTATGCTTTCGCCTGGCTTCTTCCTCCAACTTAGCCCGAGCAGGAGTCCAGCCGCGGCAAGTAGAAGGATCCACGGAGAACCAAGTGCTCTCGCTCTACCTAAGTCCAGAAAAGTCCCCTTGACTCGGGGGAGTGGCTCCCGCAACAGGCTGCCGAGGAAATTCAAGCCGCCAGATCCGCTGTAAGCCAGAAGCTCTCGCTCGTCACTGAGGGCCAGGAAGGGACCGTCCTGGCCGCCTTCGCCCCCGAGTCCTCGAGTGGCCTCACCGTACGGCATCCCTTGTTGGACCCTCTCGTTTATCAAGGAATTAGCACCACTTTTTCCCTCCCAACGGAACCCACCGGCGGATGAAGAGAGCCAAATCACGTATGGAATGCAGAGCAAAAGCATCCCTCCACCCATGACCGCACCCGACCGCGCCGCAGAGAAAAGCCGTCTCTCCCGGAAGTAGACGAACAGGGCCACACATCCGGCAGCCATAACGCCTCCGACGATGGCCTCTGGTCGGGTTAAATAGGCAAGTCCCCAACACACGCCCGATGCCATTAGCGACCGGCGGGACCTGTCCTGAACGAAACCCATCGCCCCATACGTTCCCGTTAGGACCAGGAACGTGTAGAGAGGCTCGACATAAGCGGAAACGGAAAAAGCAACCAAAGTAGGATGGATAGCTGCGAAGACGGCTGCCACTATTGCCACATGGGCAGAAAACAGGCGCCTGCTGATGCCCCACACAGCCCAAACGATCCCACAGCCAGACAGCAAGGAGACTACCCGAGCTGACGTCTCGAAGTCATGAACAACAAAGCTCACCGCTCCTATCAGCCAAGGGAACAGGGGCGGGAAGAAGACATGAGGCCCCCCAAAGATCCCAACGTAGCCCTTTCCGCCAATCAAATTCTCCGCAAGGCGACAGTACTCCACACCTTCGTTGTTGATTCCCTGGACATACGCTGCCCACCATGCAATCCGGATCGCCAGAGCCATAAGCAGAACCGCGGCTAGGGGCCAGAATCGGCCCGGAGTCCTTCCGCTGCCATCGCCGACTTGAGACATCAGGAGCACTCCTCCCACTAAAGGGACCCGCCGGGCCATCTACCGTTTTTCATGTCCGTGAAGAGCAAAGTCTAGAATACAGAATGCGTGAAGTCAGAGACAGGATCCTGCGTGAACGCCTACGGGGAACCTGCCACGCAAGGTTGAATAGGACGAATCGGACCATTCTTCGAGGCTTCTCAGCGAAAGAAGCAGGCTGCATCCCTATCGCGGCCACCTCGTTCAGCGTCTAGGTCGCCTGGAGCCTCTCGTTCATCCCAACTTTTTGGGCATCCCCGAACGGGGATGCCCAAAGCCTCTTGGCTCAGGCCCCGGGAGGCGGAATCAGATCCGACACGTGAGTATGAACGATCTTCCATTCTCCGTCGCTCTTCTCCAAGACCAGGGTCATCGCCACCGGCTGGGTCGCCGCAAGAGCATCAGCCATCTCCTGAGGAGCATCCGCAGGAACGATGTAAGTCATATACCTGAAGAAACTGGCCACTGCTACGCGCCCACCTCCAAAGAAATTCACCAGGCGATCTCTATCATCTACGAACCACTTCAGACCCCCCATGGCAGCCTGGTTATTCGCAAACTGGGCTGCCTGAATGTCCATGTTCTTTGCCTGGTCTGTAGTCCGGCCCGACCCAGGCCCGATCCACACCCTGTCCGGACTCATGAGTTGAGCCTGACCCATCATGTCCATGGATTCCTCGAGCTCGGTGTACCGATCGAGAAGCTGGTGTACAGAGTCGATGTCCCTTTGGTTCTGGGCATTCAGTTGGTGAAATGAGAGGAAGAGGAGAACCACGAGGGGGCTCAAGATTCTGGCATTGCGCATGCGAAACCTCCGATGGGTTGGGAGTCAGTACCGATCTCCAGGAGATCCCGAGGATTCTAGGCGACCCAACAGCCTTTCCGCAAATCCCCCTCAGGTCAGCGCAGGCGATAGTTGATGGGGTTAGAGAGTCGGGGTCTTCCCACCCTGACCAAGAGGGGCCATGAAGGCAGTCGGCGCAGTATGGGGCCCCACTCGTAGCACTTGGCGCGTTGTTCTAGATTTATGCGGCGCTTACCGCTCCGGCTGAGATGACCGGGTTTTCAACTCACTCAACGCCGGGATATGACCAGGATAGCGCCGTTCATGTGGCCCATTCCCAGGCGGGCAGAGGCCCTTTGTGAGCTTAGAAACTGGAGGCTCTCGACATTGTCGGAGTGGATCCCTCTGAGGGAGTCCTCCTCACCCACGCGACTCCCATCCAGGTACACCGGGATCCCCTGTCCTCCAGAAGCGGCTCTGGCACCCCTAATCTGTAACCAGGTGGGTCTCAGGTTTTGAACCAGATTATAGAGGTTCGACGGGCCGGCTTCGTCTATCTCAGCGCGAGTAATCTGGTTCCGGTCCACCCCCGGTGACCCGGGTTGGCCGGTACCGCAGGCCACGAGGGCCATAAACGCGAGTATCGCCAGGATTGGTCTCCGCATGACTCCCTCCCTTTTTGCGGTATGGCCGCAGGAGGACGGCCATAGGGATTCAAATATGACTTCCGATTCCGGTCCGGCAACCAAGAGGACAATCGCTTCCGGTTTTACTCATCGTTTCCCCCCCATCCCGTCCGCGCTCAAGCTCCTTCCCCATGGAAATGGATCGGAGTTCGTAGTCTTCCAAACGATCCTGCAACTCTCTCAGGATTCGTTCAGGGCTGTTCCGTAGGTTTTTCGAAGAGAATTGAAGGTCTGGGGTTCGAAAGACCCTTCTGTTCAGCCAGATTCGGAAACGAATCCAGGCTGGCCTTCGTTTCACGTAGCTATCCATTACATCCAGACCGATCAGAGGACTGGCTTTTGAAGTCCCGAGGAACGATGAGGGGATAGGATAGATCGCCCTGATCTCGGGCCAAAAAACGCGGCCAAAGGCACTCCACGATGAGCGGTCCAGAACTCCATCGGCGTCCGCCAAAAAGCCGCCGAGATCTTTCCCCCACAACCTTATTACATTGTACGTGGCGTCGGCGATGAGGTAAGAGGAAAAAACCAGGCAAAAAACCCACGCAAACAACTCAAGAGGACTGTTTACGCGACCCGACAAGAGATAAGACAAGGAAAAAACCGCCGTGCCCATAAAGACGGTCAGCCTGAAGCCCTCCCAACCCGAAGCGATTTCGGCCCTGAAGAGGATGGAAGTCTCCTCTTCGGTGGTGTCTTCAGTCGCGTTTTGCTTCGTCACCGTGGAACCTCCGGGGCCATTCAGTCATTTGGTGCCGGCGGAGCGTCCCAGTTGAAGCAAGCAGAGGTGAACACCCATTTGTCATTCTTCAGGGTGGCGGTTGAAAGGAACTTTCCGGTACCAGACACTTCGGTCCCGTCCACATCCATCGACAAAGCATAGGTTCCTCTGGCAACGGCCAACTCCCGGGTGCCGCCCACGGTTTCAATGGACTGGCTCATCCGGGAGATCGTCGGAAAACCCTCGAAGAAGGCCTGAGCCTCTGCTTTCCCTCTCAGAGCGGGCTGGTCTGGAATCATGTAGACATAGTCTTCGGACATGATTCCCAGGCACCGGTCCCACTCCTGTCGAACACACCCTTCGACCCACACATCCTCGAGCAAGTGACGGATGGTCTCCTTATCGGAGCCGGTCAATTCGGACATTGGTTTCTCCCATTTGGCGAAGGAAAAGGGCTTCCACGGGCAGAGTGCCCTTTTGCGTGATGTTTGAGTGTAAGAGGTCAGGTGGATCGTACCCTCCCCGACGGCCGTTGGCAAACGCGAAACCCGGCGGTCTGCGTATTCGTTGCAGTTCTTCCTTAGCCTGATTAAATAAACGGGAGTCTCTCCCATCACCCAGGAGGTCCCATGAGACCGATTGTCGCTCTTTTCGCCCTGGCGCTTGCCGTTGCTTGCCAAGCACCCCCGCCGCCAGAGCCGGAATTCACCGATGCCGACCGGCAAGCTATCGCCGGGGAGATTGAGAGTTTGGGCGTGGACATGCTTGCGTTAGGAAGCGTGCAGGACCATGACGCGATGTTGGCATTCTGGTCTACGGAAGCCGACTCCTATTTCAGTTCAGAACCTGCCGTCTTCGCACAAGGGGTCCAGATTCTCTCCACGATGCAGGAATTCCGTGAGTACTTCGACCCATCGGGGTGGAACCGGCAGAGCACGAACTTTACTGTCCTTTCCAATCGAGTGGCAGTCCTATCCCCCGAATCCGCGGTGCAGGTGGTCGGGGGGAGCTATAGCGTCACGGATACGGAAGGGGAGACGGGCCCCGAGTATCCCATGTCCATGACTGGGGTTTGGGTGAAGGAAGGAACGACATGGAAAGTCGTGCACTGGCATCAGAGCTGGACTGATACCCCCATCGAAGAAGAGACAGAAGGCTAGGCCGCTCCGCGCCGGTCCTCGGCCCATTCCAGCCCAGGTGCAGGTGGTCTTTCAGGGCGTAACCCTGGAGTAGGTCCAGACTTCAATGCGGTCTCCAACCTCCGGGGAGGGAAAGAAGGTGAGGACCAGGTCGGCCTTGGAGACCGAGAAACTCGGAGTGAACTCCGACTGTAACTCCAGGTCGGCCCCGATGAAAAGTAGGGCCCCCTCCTTCCTCCATTCATGGGGAAACGGGATGGGGGACAGGTGGCCGTCGAACCAAAACCAAACCCTAGCCTCCCCGTTATCGAAGAGATCGAGCTGGCCGAGGCCGTTGGCTGCAGGGCTACTGAGGTCCCGAGAAACACCGTCGATCTGGAGTTCCTGAGCGAGCCACCGGCCCACCAGAGGATCGGGCTCTGGTTCCGTCGAGGAGCCGCAGGCAGACGCCAAGACACAGACCGCGAGTACTCTGCTGACGGTTCTGATCTTGGGCATGGCGTCTTCCCACTTTCTTAGGCCGGAGGGGGTAGGGGGTCAGGCCTGTTCATACGCCTCGAACATCTATTGGATCCAGGAGCGGAAAAAGCAATGCCGCCCCCAGCTCCATCCACACCACGCTCATCGGCCTCGGAGGTCCTCTCGGTGTCCATCGATCGAGGGCGGACTCAGGCAAGCCAGAACTCCCGATCACCCCCCTGGCCCATCCTCCTCATGGATATGGGCTCTGCCTTCCAGGACTGAATATCTCAGGTTCTTCGAGTCCCTCACGAGTCGAAAAGGCCAAAAGGGGCGCCCTGCCATCGTGGCCAGATAGGTGTCGCCCTTCCAATGGGTAACCTCCAACTCCGTGCCCATGCCGGCTTCCAGCCATAGAAAGCCTTCCCTGTCCCGAAGCTCGAATACCCGGTCGCCATTCATGTACCGTCCAGCCCATTCCTCCGAACCGGCGGGGGTTCCGGGGTCGTCGGCCCTGACCGTCCGGATCTCCGGGTCGAGGCACGGCCGGGGGCCCACCCCCAACTGGGCGTCCCCTCGGACCTTTCGCGGCTCGAAAAGGTCCGATTCAAGACCGAGGTCCGACGCCAGGGTCTCCAGGAGATGGCCGGAGGTGACGGAGGGCCAACCCCGACCCTGGGTACGAGCCCGGGACCAGAAAACCTCGATGACCTCCGACTCCGGGAAGATCTGTATCGCCGCGGCATCACCGACCGGTCCTGAGGAGCACATCAAGGAGGCCCGCGGTCGACCTTCAACCTGGTCCGTCCATAGACCGCCTTCGAATACCCGGCCATATCCGTCCTCGAGGGCCTGCGACACGGAGTCGGCGAAGAGGCTGGCCGGGTTTCTGGCCTGTGCATCGATCCATGTAGACCCAAAACTCAGGAGATCGGGGACAGCGGTGACCAAGACCGGAAGCCCTTGGACAGGATCACCAAAGGAGGTGTTCTCCATGCCTACCGGTTCGAACACCCACCGATTGGCCGCGGAAGCCAGATCTTCCTCGAGGAGTTCTACCAACGCGCGAACGGCAAGCGGATAGTCATACCTGGAGTACGAGTAGACCGCGCCTGGGTCTGTGAAGATGGCCCGGTCGTCCAGATCGTCCAGGATCTTCGACCATTCCGATCCTTGCGGTGCCGCATCGTCGATCCCCGACTGATGAGAGAGCAGGTGGCGGAGGCTCACCGCACCGAGCCGAGTATCCAGACCGGTGAGGACAGAAGACAACGGTGCGTCGAGGTCGATCCGCCCCTCCTGGCCCAGCGCCGCAGCCAGGGCAGAGACCATGACCTCGGTGAACGCCGGGAACCGGAAAACAGCACCGGTCGTGAGCGAGTCCAGGTCCTCCGCGTCTGAAAAACCGAACGATCGCAAGGACTCGACCTCGCCGCCTCGCATACGGCCGGCGACCAACCCCGTCATGCCCGTTGGCCGCACATCGGCTCCCGCTGCAGCGAGAAACGCGTCCGGAGTCGTCCTGGTG
>JABDNZ010000057.1 GCA_013043565.1 Gemmatimonadota bacterium
AACCAGGACCGGGGCTGCATAGAGATGGTCCACCGGGATGTCGAAAAACCCCTGGATCTGGTGTTGATGAAAATCAATCCCCACGACCCGATCGGCTCCGGAAGCCACGATGAGGTTCGCCATGAGCTTCGCTCCAATGGCCACCCGTGGCTGGTCCTTCCTGTCTTGCCGTCCATACCCGTAGTACGGGATCACCGCCGTGACACGGGCTGCCGACGCCCGCTTCGCGGCGTCGATGAGGAGAAGAAGCTCCAGAATCTGGTCCCCTGGTGACGCCGTGGGTTGGACGATGAACACGTCCCGTCCCCTGGCGTTCCGGTCGATTCTGGCAAAAATCTCCCCGTCTGCAAAATCCCGAATCGTTGCCGAATCCGGCGATTTTCCTATGAGCTCTCCGATCTCCTCTGCCAAGGGTCGATTTGCCCGACCGGAGAGGAGAAGGAGTGGACCGCGCTGAAAGGTGTCGTCCATTGGACGTTACCGTTGAATTCACAGTGTTGTGACAGCGCGCCAATCTAGATATGACCCCAGGAAAGGTCAACTCGTGATGAAAGTCTCGAATAGGCCGAGGGGGGGAGTCAGGAGACGGTGATCCGCCGGTTGGACATGACCTTGGACCGATAGGGGATCGCCATCTCGAGGCGGAGAACGTACCGGCCCTCTCTTAACCGAGGAAGGTCCACATCGATGGCCCGGAACCGAGGCCCCGATCGAGCCACACCCTCCTCCACCCATGTAAGGGTGAGAACCGGGGGTTTCCGGAACAGCCCGATGCGTTTCAAGGCCCGGCGGACCAGGCTCCCCTCCTCCTCGACCAGACTCAGGCTGAAGGTAAGGGGCTCCCCTCTCCGGCCGAGGCCATAGGCCTCCCAACCGACCGTCACCCGGTTTTCGGAATGGAGCTCCGTTGTCGCTCGCATACGGGGCGCCGCCTCCGAGAGGGTCTCGGGGAGCGTTTCGCCCCGGTCCATCAGGAGGAGGTCGGAGAGATGGGGGACATCGGGAGGAATGACCGCAGCGGATACCCCTTGGCGGACCCTTGAACCCCAACGGCCCGCAGGACACCACTGCTCGACACTGAGTAGGTACCCGCCTGGGGGCGCCTCGACCTGAAGCACCCCCTCCCCCCCGCTTCCAAATGCCACAAAGGGTGCCCAAGAGCCCGTATCCGCCAGAAGAAATAAACCCGAGAGGGTGTCTGGGGAGAAACCCTCGATGGAGGGCTCCCAGAGCGGCCTGTGCTCCGGCGTCCGGTCGGGAGAAAGAAACCCCAAGCCGGGAACCGAGGCGGGCTGGGGTCGCCGCTGCCTGAGAACCGTGTCCTTCGGGACCGCATAGGAGGCCAGGACCAAGAGGTTTCCGGAGCGGCGAAAGACGGCGGTTTGGGCCTCTCCTCGAGCGATCAGCGGCGCCCGGACCGGTGCGCTCGCCGTCCTCGGGCGGTCGTCGTCGGGAACCCAAACGCCTTCCGGGAGTCCGGCAGGGTCTTCCAATGCCTCGAAGGGCGGCAGGAGCCCCCGGCTCTCCGGGTGATGGTGCTCGACCACCTTCCTGAGTCCGCCGTCGCCAATCTCCGACGGCACTCGTTCCCAGCCGGCAACAAACCCATACCGGGTGAGGAGCTGTTCGAAGGCGCTCCCCCAGGGAAGGCCCATGGTCAGGACGGAATCGTCGAAGAGTGTAAAAGCGAACGTCCGGGCAAAATGCTCGGAGAGCCGCTCGTTCCCCGGTGTCAAGAAGAGAGGGTCGGCCAGCGCCCAGAAGCGGTCCACGGCCTGTGCCGGCCCAAGCTCACCGGGATTTCGAAGCCATTTGCTTGCCGGGTACTCCAATAGGGGGTAGGGATCTCTCCAATCCTGGGCCTGGGCCGGGTCCATTCTGTCCAGAGCCTCTGAAAAAGAGGCGAGAGATTCCACCGCCTCTCCGGATCTGTGGAGGACATACCCGAGGAGGGCGTGGCACCACCAGCCCTCCTTGTCCGGGCACTCCCTCGCAATGCGTTCGGCCTCAGGCCAGCGACCTATGTCGCCCAGGTACCGGATCTGCTGGCTCCGCACCCATCGGTCGCCAGGGATCATGGATCCGATCTCCTCCAGCACCTGCAGGAGTTCGTCCCTTTCCGAAACGACGCGAGGATCCTCCTCCGACGGCTCCCACCAGGGGTCACCCTCCGTCAAGCACAACCTCCCGACCACCTCATCACAGCGCGTACCTGGAAAGTCCTTCCCCCTCGGAAGGAGGTTCCGGTGGGCCCCTTCGAACCTGCTCTGAGCTTCCCGGGCTGCCTTATGGAGATCAGCGGAATCGGTAGCCGCAGGAAGAGGACCAGTCGCGGGCTGTTGGGCCGAGAGGGCGAACGGGAGTGCGAGGAAGCACCCCGAGGCTAGGGCCGAGGCGGCGGCCCGTCTGGCGGATGAGATGGGGGGAAGCATGTATTGGCCCGGGTGGATTCGAACCACCACCGCCGGTTCCAAAGACCGG
>JABDNZ010000058.1 GCA_013043565.1 Gemmatimonadota bacterium
ATCCTACCTCATCTGGGCTAACGCTCTTCCCCAATTCCAGCCTCTCAGGCAGGATCAACGGTTCCAGGGGATCCTCGCATGGGTTGGATTCTGATAGGGGCTCCCAGGCGGGGATGAGGGATTCCGAGACATTCTCCTTCACAGCGGGTTCTCGGGTGTTGACACATATCATAATAGCTATTATTCTATGCGCCATGACAAAGAAGAAGCTTATCCGGACACTGGATCCCGTGGGTTTGGGGAAGGCGGCAGACGTCATCAAAGTCGTCGGGCATCCGGACCGCCTGAAGATCCTGGAATTTCTGGAGGACGGGGAGAAGTCCGTGGGGGAGATTCAGGATTGTCTGGGCCTGGCCCAGGCCATCGTGTCCCAGCATCTGGCCAAGATGCGGGGATGGGACATCGTCGAGTCAAGACGGGACGGAATCCACGTGTACTACCGGATTATCGAGCAGAAGGTCACTCACATCCTGGACTGCATCAGGCACTGTGACCTGGCAGAAGCATAGACCTGGTTTCTTTTTTCCTCAGGCTGTTTTTTTTGGGAAGAAACATATGAAGATAGCGATCTTTCTATTCGTTTTGGCTGGCCAGACAGTCTCTCCCGACACGGCCAGGCTCTCCCTGGACGAAGCCATAGGAAGGGCACTGGAGGAAAATCCAACGCTCCAGGCCCACCGGGCGAAGGCCGAGGCCGGAGCCCAACTGCCCCTCCAGGCAACCCCGGCATTTCTTCCGTCCCTCTCCTTCGGCCTCCAGGGGATGAAGACCACCGACCCGGTGGGCGTCTTCGGGCTGAAACTGAGGCAGGAGAACTTCGCGGCGGAAGACCTTTCCTTGGACGCCCTGAACCGGCCCGAGGCCTACTCCGGCTACAACGCCACGGCCACGGTCCAGATGCCGATCCTGGCCCCGGAGGGCTTGTATGGATTTCAGGCGGCCAGGAAGGCGGCGGAGGCCGAGAATGCCGGCGCCCGGCGAGCAGCCGGGGCGACCCGATTCTTCACCGTGCAAGCTTACACCGGGGCACTCCTGGCTCGGCGCCAGGTAGAGGCCCTCGATGCTGCCCTGGAAGCAGTCCGGAGCCACGTTGCCCAGGCCGAGGCCATGCACGAGCAGGGGCTTGTTACCGGCCTCGATGCCCGAATGGCCCGCCTCAAGGCCTCCGAGATCGAGGTGCACCGGCTCTCGGCTGATGCCCAGGCCAGGAATGCCCTTTCCGAATTGAAGGCTTTCCTGAATCTGCCTGACGGCACCGAGTTGATCTTATCTGATGAGCTCTCGGGCCTCACCGGCGCCTCAGTATGCGTGGAGGCAGGGGGCTCGGATCCCTCGGCCTGCGATTGGGACCGGCGAGGTGACCTGCAGGCATACTCGGCTGGGCTCGAGGCTGCGTCCAAGGGGGTGAAGAAGGCTTGGGCCTCCCAGCTTCCGGCTCTCGCAGCCTTCGGGGCCGTGGGCCACTACGCCCAGGATGCCCCATTCAGGAACGGGAGCGGGGACTGGACTGTTGGGATCGGTCTTAGCTGGAACCCCTTCAACGGATTGGCCGGCGTGGGGGCAGTGCGAGCCGCCAAAGCTGAAGAGGCTGCGGTAAAGGCCGAGCGGGAGGCCGCCTTCCGCCAGGCCGAAGTAGAAGTGCTCCAAGCGAAGCGAATGTTGGAGGCCGCCGAGCAGGGAGCGGAGGTCGCCTCCGGAGCTGCGGCCGAGGCCCGGGTGGCCCTGGAACAGGCCCAGGCCAGATATGCCTCGGGAACCGCCCCCATCACTGAACTTCTGGACGTACAAGCAGCATCAACCAACGCAACCTTATCGGAATTGTCCGCACGGCGTGACCTGCTTTTGGCCCATGCTGCATTGGACCTTGCATACGGAGTTTTCGATCGATGAAAGCTGGAATCGCAGTTCTCGGAATGGTGGCTGTCCTAGCCGCCTGTGGAGGGGGACACACCCCGGAAGACACACATGCCGGAAGCTCCGAGCACGTCTCCGGCATCACCGTCGGGATGGAAGAAGTCCAGATCAACGTTCCGGTTGAGGGGACCGTGGTCGCCCGGAATCGGGCCGAGATCAGCACCCGCATGATGGCACGGGTGTCGGACCTTACCGCCGATGTGGGAACAAAAGTCAG
The DNA here is from genome assembly GCA_013043565.1 of Gemmatimonadota bacterium. Lineage (GTDB taxonomy): Bacteria > Gemmatimonadota > Gemmatimonadetes > Longimicrobiales > Gaopeijiaceae > JABDNZ01. Next base: position 2,132 of record JABDNZ010000058.1, read on the forward strand.
GGCCGGCCAGGTGCTGATCCGGTTGGGCACTGAAGACATCGCTGCCAATCGGGCAAAGGCCGAGGCCGCAGTCATGGTGGCCAGCGCTGCCCGAGACGAGGCCGAAAAACACGCGAGCCGGATGGATGCCCTTCTGGCTCAGGATGTGGTTCCTCAGGTCCAGCGGGACCAGGCCCACCTCCAGCTCAAGCAGGCCCAATCGCAGCTGGCCATGGCCACTGCGACCCTGAGTGAGGTTGAGACGGCCGGGAGTTATGCGTCCATAAGGGCTCCCTTCGCTGGCGAGGTCGTTGGTCGATACATCGATAAAGGAGATGTGGCCGCTCCCGGGATGCCCCTCCTGGTGGTTGAGGAGGCCGGTCCCCGGGATGGCCGGTTGGCGGTTCCTGTTGGAGCAGCTTCGGGCTTGGAGGTGGGGTCCACCATTCAGG
>JABDNZ010000260.1 GCA_013043565.1 Gemmatimonadota bacterium
ACCTTGATCCTCCGGCGGCCAGAGATTCCACCGGTAGCAGGAGTCGCAGACCACCCATATCCGACCGCGCCCGGAATCGAACGCCAACCGCCACGCGGGCGGTAGGCCTCCAAACCGCCATCCGTCGGAAAAGGGAGTATGACAGAACAGGCACCTTCGCTGTGCCTTCACGTCCTCACCCATCAAGTCAGCGAAACCTCCAGCTAAGAGCCGTCGGGCGACCCCTCCAACAAACCCTCCAGGGGCCGTGTCTCTGAACCATTTTCTGTGCAGAGGGCATAGCGGCCCTCACGGGCACCGTACATCGCCACACCTGCGTGCTCACCCCTCTTGTTCAGGACGAAAAAGCGGATGTCAAAGTTCGGCTCGCCCCGGTCATTCAACAGTCTGTGCTCCACCGTATTTGATCGGATGCGCCGGAGGGCTTCCATCCCCGCGTCTTTCGGGTGCCTCCCCTGGCGCATGAATTCGACGATCAAGAAAGAGGTGAGGTTGTAGAGATTCGCCTCTCCGCGGCCGGTGGACCCGGCCGCTCCCACATCGCCGTCTACGTAGAGACCCGCCCCGAGGATCGGGGAGTCTCCTACCCGGCCGGGGATCTTCCACGCCAATCCGCTGGTTGTGGTGACGCCGCAGATTTCGGCTTTGGGGTTGATCGCATTGCAGTTCGTCGTGCCCCAGAAAGAATCGGCATCCAGAAGGCCCTCCTTCACCATCTCCCTGCCCACGGTATAGCCGATACCGCTCCGCTTTACCGGATCCAGGAAGTGCTCCGGGTCGATTCGCCGTTTCCACTCCAGCCATCTCTCCCGGGACCTGGGGGTGTTCAGGTCGTCCTCGATCTTGAATCCGATCTGGCGAGCGAAGTTCTGGGCTCCCTCACCCGCCAGGAGGTGGTGGTCGGTGTTCTCCATTACCGCCTTGGCCACCAGGGATGGTGTTCTCACTCCCTCCAGGGAAGCCACACCCCCAGCCTGCTTCCTGGGCCCGTGCATGCAGCAGGCGTCCAGCTGGACCACCCCGTCCGCGTTGGGAAGGCCGCCGTATCCGATTCCGGATTCTTCCGGATCCAGCTCAGGGATGTTCACCCCAGCAATCAGGGCGTCCAACACATCCTCACCATCGGTGATTCCGCGGAAGGCCCGCTCGACCGAGTTTTCCGGGCCCCCGTTTCTATATCGGTACCCACTGATGTCCGAGACCACCAAGGGAGCGACCCTCCCGGAGGTATGGACCGCCGGCGCCCCCAGGATGGCAGCGGGCCTCGCTGCTGCAACCCCGGTGGCCACGGAGGCCGTCAGAAACTCTCTTCGACTGATCTCCATCTCACCTCCAGAAGGAAGATTCTCAACCAATAACTCCGTTCCCCTTTCCCGTCCGCCGCCACCACGCCATTCTAAAGGCCCCCGGCAAGGAACCCGGAAACCGTCATGATAAGCCTATTCGCAATCCTGGCCCTGAATCTCGGCCTGGCCTGTACCCTCATGGTCGCAGTCTGGATGGTAAGCATCCGGCTCAGAGACGCCAGCATCATCGACATCGCGTGGGGAGCGGCCGGCGCCCTCCTGGCCGTCTCAACGTTCATTATGGCGGACGGCGACCCCTCCAGGAAACTCCTGGTTACCGGGATGACCGTAGTGTGGGGATCTCGCTTGGCCATCCACATCGGTGTGCGGAAGCGGGGAAAAGGAGAGGATTTTCGCTATGCCGCCATGCGTGCGGACCGGCCGGAAACGTTTCCCCTGAGAAGCTTGGTCACGGTCTTCCTCTTCCAGGCACTCTTGATCTGGGCCGTTAGCCTTCCGGCCCAGGTAGCCCAGATCTCCTCCGTACCCGTGGGGCTTACCCTTCTGGATCTTGCCGGATTATCGATCTGGATCCTCGGCTTCGTATTCGAAACCGTTTCCGACCGTCAACTCAAGCAGTTTCTGGCAGATCCGAGAAATGCCGGAAAGGTCATGGACCAGGGCCTTTGGAAGTACTCCCGTCATCCCAACTACTTCGGGGATTCCCTCATCTGGTGGGGCATCTTCCTGGTGGCGGCAGCGACTCCGGGTGGATGGCTCACGATCGTCAGTCCTCTCATCATGTCCCTTTTGTTGATGAAGATCTCGGGGGTCCCCATGCTGGAGAATGCTCTGGCCGAGCGTCGCGAAGGGTACAGAGAGTACATGGAGCGAACCAGCTCCTTCTTCCCATGGCCTCCGAAGAGAGGCGGCGCCTGAGAAGGCACTTACCCGGGGGGGTCTTCTGCCACCAACGCCTCCAGATCCTCCCGAGCCTCGTCCAGGATCCGATGTTGACGCCGGGTGAGGATCGCAGAGAAGAGGGTAAGGCCCACGAGAAGGGCCAACCCGACCCACGCCCTGACGACGAGGTCCTGTCTTCCCGCCTCCCGGGCCAAAAAGAGCCCTTCGATCAATGTGAGGCCGAACACCAGAGAAACGACGACGACGACCCCGAGGACGATCTTCCCCGACCGCTTTGACCGGCGAATCCGCTGGTCCAGTCTTCTCAACTTGGGAGCTTGGGCCATGGATCAGAGCACGGAATCCAGCCAACCCCGTTCGTCCGGCACCTCCCCCCGGGCCGTTTCGAGAAACCGCTTCTGAATGGCAAGGGTCACGGGCCCTGCCATGCCCCCTCCTACAACGATCTTATCCACGCTTCGGATGGGGGTGACCTCGGAGGCCGTCCCGGTGAAAAAGAGCTCATCAGCCGTGTAG
>JABDNZ010000066.1 GCA_013043565.1 Gemmatimonadota bacterium
GTATGGGGCTGGTGAGCTTGGGGTTCACCTTCTTCTCATCCATGAAAGCCACGCTGGTCGCTTTGGCCCTCCCCTTCCTCGCCTGCACGGCGATCATCGTCCGGCTGCTCCGTTCCCATGAGGAAGAAGCTACGCTCCTTGGCCTGATTTTGTGTTTCTCCGCAAGTGCCGCCTTCTCGCTCCAGATCGGGAAGTACGACCTAGCCCTCCTCCTGGTCCCCATGGTGCTTGTACTGGCTTGGATCAGGAAAGGCCCGAGCCTGGGGAAAACACTGGCTCTCATCTTTTTCGTGGGCTTTTACTTCGAGTTCGCTGCGAGGGGCTTCCGAATCGGGGGCGAGGTCTTCAACCTGTCAGCTTTCCTCCTCGTCGCCCTCCTCGGTACCCTCTGCCACTACGCCGTCGTAAGTGGGCGGCTTCTCCGACCTCAAACGGCTGACAGCCCAGTCTCGGCTGACGCCTAGTCGGAGCTCGACCGAACAGCCTCTCGGGTTTTCACCTTCTCCACCGTCAGTGGCCACGCCAGAGCCGCAAATACCAGAAAGGGGAAAAGGAGAACAAGGTGGGGCTGCCATCGGGTGTGGAACGCCCAGTAAAGAGGGAAAGATAGCAACCAGAGGGAGGCACCTATCCACCTACTTTTCTGAATCACCCCCACCACGGCTGGTCCAACCGTCACCAGATGGTAGTGAACCAGGTAGGGGGACATGAGCGGGTTTCCTGCGAGTGCCAGCAATATGTGGCTTCCACGAACCTTCTTCCCGGCTAGCCAAACGAGCCATGACAACATTGCGAGGCCAACGACAACCTGAACCGGCCAGTAATCGGTGCCGAACAACGAAACGTCGAACCCATGGGGGGGAGCAGACGAAACCGAAGACAGATAGCGAAGCGGCCAGTCCCATCCCGCGACTATGAAAGAACTGGCTACGGCGATCATCAGGGGAACGAGGGAAAGGACCTTTTTCCGGGAAGACCATCCGCGAGTAGCCCATAGGAGAAGGACAACAACCAGCCAGACGTTAGTCGGTTTGGTGGTGGCGAGAACCAGACCGCCTCCGAGGAGGAGCGGCCTACGTTCGGTTACACCGAGCCAACTCAGTCCGATACCGGTCAAGACCAGCGCATCCCACTGACCCAGCAGGAACACCCAACCGGCAAAAGGATTCAGCACCGCCGGGACCATCTCCCACGCAGATCTCGGCCGGGTCAACATCCATGTGGCCGCCCACAGACCGAGCAGGGAGATGAAGTTGAGGAGAGCCTGGGCGAGCTGGTCGGGGAGAAAGGTGAGGGGTACGGTCAGCGCGAGAGCCCACGGGGCGTAGAAGAATCCGAAAGCCTCATCCGAGTAGAGAGCGATCGAGTTGGACATCCACGCTCGAGTCACGGACGAATAAAAGGAATAGTCAACCACCGGAAAGAGAGCGAATAGGGGGATCAAGAGGACCCCCATCAGGACCAAGAGTCCAGCCGCCCTCATGAGAACTCACGCATTTAATCTTCTCCTTCGGGCCTCTACCCGCTGAGGAAAACTGGGGAGGGAAAAACTGGTCCTCCCCTGGATAGGAGTCCGGTCGCCCATAGAAATGGTAGGAGAGGTGTTGGGATGAGTTCAACCCCCACTCCATTCTTCCAGACCTTGCCCGGGATCCCAACGGGAGCATATCCTCATTCTAGACTGGGCCTTTATGCTCGGGTCCATCATCTCTCGTATCAGCACGGTACAATCCCCCCGACCGGGGGGGAGGCAACTTCTCCCCTCGGTCGAGCCATGATCTTCAGGGGCGTTGCCGGTCAGCCCGTGACCTGGTGGGCTAGCACCAAAAGGAGGTCGGCATGGTCGACGTGAGTTCCAGAAGTCTGCAGGTCCGGCTGCTGATCCTTGTGTTCCTCGCCTTCATCCCGGCGCTTGGGATTTTTTGGTATGCAAATCGGGAATTCAGGAACCTTCAACTGGAGGCCAAAGAGGATGAGCTGATCCGTCGGGCGGAGGCAGTGGCAACGGAATACCAACGGCTGATCACGGAAGGGGAGTTGTTCCTGGGGACACTGTCGGAGTTTGACGAGGTTCGGTCTACACGCTTCCCCACCTGCACCGAGCACCTGGCAAGGGTCCTACAGCATACAGACCACTTTACGTTCATCTCCGTCATCGGAATGGACGGATACCTGGCCTGCGGAAGCCTCACACCCGAGTCAGCCCTCTTCCTCGGTGACCGGGCCTACTACGTTCGGGCCATGTCTCGACAGGTGTTCAGCGTGGGTGAGTTTTCCCTAGGCCGGGTCACCGGGAAACCGGTCTTGGGAATGGCCCTACCCATGGGAACGGAAGGAATGTCTGCCCCCATCCTCGCCACCAGTCTGGATCTGAACGTCCTGGCCATTCGGCCCCTGGGGGGGACCCTTCCGGAGGGTTACACCTTCTCGGTCCTGGATCCGAACAAAAGAGTTCTGGTCAGGCTCCCCCAGACCGGGGATTTCTCCCTGGCCGATTCGGTAGGGGCTATCGCCGGACCGGAGTTCCCGGGTCCGCCAGAGGGTGGGGATGCCGTAATTGTCACTGGCACCGACTTCGACGGAATCGAGAGGCTTTTCGCAGTCGCCGAGTTGGGGAGTGCCACTGGGGGTACCGAGGGTTATCTGGCCATAGGCCGCACGAGGATCACCCTCATGCAAGAGGTCGACGAGATCGTGCGCCTTCAGCTCAGGTTCCTTGCGGTTGGGGGCGTAGTTCTCCTAGCCCTGGCCTGGGCTTTGGGTCATTTCTGGCTCGCCAGGTGCCCTCCCGGGGCTGAGGAAGGAGAAGGGGCCGGATAGCTTTCCCCTGCTCCAAAGCCCAGTTTTCCGGAGAACCCCTCCGAACTCGAAGGCACCCCTGGGTTCGGAGGGTTCTTTTTCGTATCCTTCCAAGATTCAACCATCCGAGGCTCGGCCCGGCATCGAGACCCAGAGAGCTCAATGCAACACGATACCATCGCTGTCATAGACTTTGGCGGACAATACGCTCACCTCATCGCGACCAAAATCCGGCGCCTCGGGGTCCTGGCCGAAATTCGTCAACCCGAGGACCCGATCGAAGCCTTCCACCCCTATAAGGGGATCATCATCTCCGGTAGCCCTGCCCTTTCTTCTCATGGTGAAGACCAGGACTACACCAAGGAGATCTACGACTTGGCCACCCCTATCGTCGGCTTTTGCTTCGGTCACCAGGAGATCGCAAAGCACTACGGTGGGGAGGTGATCCACGGAGGGCGAGAGTGGGGGCGGGCCAACCTTCAGCTGCGGGGAAACCATCCACTGTTCGCCGGTTTGGGCCCTTCGGAGCAGGTCTGGATGAGTCACTATGATTCCGTGGCAGCCGTCGGCCCGGATTTCGAGGAGCTCGGATATACCGAAACTGGCGGAGGAACCCACCGCTTCGCAGCTATCGGGTCCGACACCTTGAGGCGCTACGGCTTCCAATTTCATCCCGAAGTCGACGACACGGTCCATGGAACCGAGATGATCTCCAACTTCGTATTCGAGATCTGTGGATGCGAAGCTTCCTGGAGCATGGAGCAGTATCTGGAAGAGCAAGTGGACCGAATCCGTTCGCAGGTGGGAGACGAGTCGGTGTTTCTCCTCGCTTCCGGAGGGGTGGACTCAACGGTCGCCGCCGTGGTTCTCGGGAAGGCGCTGGGCTCCGACCGGCTTCACCTACTGCACATCGACAACGGGCTGATGCGAAAGGGCGAGAGCAGCCGGGTTCTGGAGAGATTCCGTCAAATGGGCTTGGGAGAGCACCTCCATTTCGTGGATGCAAGCGACACCTTCCTGGCGGCCCTCTCCGGACTCGTCGAGCCGGAAGAAAAAAGACGAGCCATCGGTGACACCTTCGTATCGGTTTTCCAGGATACCGCCCGAGATCTGCGGATCGAGGACCACCTCCTGGGCCAAGGCACCATTTATCCGGACACGATCGAGACCGGGGGAACCAAGCGTGCCGACGTTATCAAGACCCATCACAACCGAGTCCCCATCATCGAGAAGATGATCGAGGACGGGAAAGTCGTTGAGCCCCTTTCCGACCTTTACAAGGTGGAGGTCCGGGAGCTCGGAGAACGGCTGGGGGTCACGGATGAGCTCCTCTGGAGACATCCCTTCCCGGGACCGGGGTTGGGCGTCCGATTGCTCTGCAATACTGGTGAGGTCGATCGGACCGGATTCGATACAGCGGAACCCCTGGTTGCGGAAGTGGGGAGGCGGTTCGGTTTGGAGGCGTTGCTCCTCCCCATAAGGTCCGTGGGTGTGAAGGCCGACCTGAGGGCTTACGAACATCCTGTTCTGCTTACTGGGAAGGCTGATTGGGACACGCTTATCCAAGCCGCATCTACCGTCACAAAGGAGGTTCCGGGCACCAACCGGTGCCTATGGAACCTGGGCGACACCAGTCCTCCGGAGGCAACGCCCATCCGGGCCACGGTAACCCGGAACAGGCTGGACACTCTGCGGGAAGCCGACCACCTGGTGATGGACGCTCTCCGCCGTCACAAGCTCTACGACGAAATATGGCAATGCCCCACCGTATTGGTGCCGATTCAGCTTAGCCATCAAGTGGGGGAGACGATCATCCTTCGACCCGTGATCTCGGAACGTGCAATGACAGCCCGGCCCTATCCCCTACCAAGAGAGGTACTGGGCGACTTGCGGTCTGGAATCTTGAATCTGGACGGGATCACGGGCCTGGCTCTGGATATTACCTCGAAGCCGCCAGGCACCATCGAATGGGAGTGAGGGCCGAGAGCTCAGCGGAGGCGTGGGGACTCAGCCGTCGATGATCCAGGTGAATTTCCTCCGGCCGTTGGTCCACACGTTCGTCCCCAACATGTTCAGGACAGTCAAGCCAAGCTCCTGATTCCGGCTGATAAAGGTGATCCCTATGTTGAACGGCCCGCGCCTCCTCCTGGACCAGTTGTCGTAGTCCAGGGTGTACTCGTCCTTCTGAAACGTGAACCCGTCCGGGAGGTAGTCCACGAGCTCCGGAGGAACCCTGCCCCTTCCTCGGTCCCTCGGCCATGCGTTGTTGTCGGATTGATAGGTCAACACAGCGACCTTGATGGCGTTCAGATCCCCAATCACGTCCGCTGCCTGCGCCTTTATGATGGCCCCACGGAGTTTCGGCATGGCGATACCAGCCAGAATGCTGAGGATCACCATCACTGTAAGTAGCTCAATGAGGGTGACTCCCCTTGTCCCGAGAGCGGTTCCAACCCGGGCCCTTTTTCCGTTGGTCACCATGGTCATCCTCCCATCCGGATGATCTGGGGGGCGTCACCCAAAAATGCCTCGAGGGAATCAGTCGAGATATACTCGACAACGACATCCGAAGCTTCTCCTAGTCCTGCAAGGGCAAGGCGGTAGGTTCGAGCGTCGATCTTCTCGTAGTCCACCTCTGAGAGGGGTTCACCCGCCTCGGCCAAGTCGTTTGGGAGCCTTCCTTCGGATTCCAAAAAGTCTTCCACCAAAACCGCCTGATAAAAGATTTCCATCCGAAGGCCCGCTTCCGCCAATGGAGGTGGGACAGGGTCGGGATCCGCGTTCAACCAAGCGGGGGAGCCGAACCAGATATACCCGGAAACGGCGGAGAGAAGGATGAGTGCGACCCAAACCACCGGGGAGGTTCTCCTCTCCGGCTTCGGCGTAGCCTCCTTACGCCTCTGCACCTTCTCCTTCTGTTCAACCAGGACATCCGCCAGCGCGTCGGCCATCTCTTTGCCCGAGACCCGACCCGCACCGTGGCCATCAGGTGTGTTTTTAGCGTTCATAAGGAAAATGTAGTGATGGGTTCCGGTCCATGGCACCCCTTTTCTCCACGGCGTCGACCGGCGTCGGGCAGATCGTATAAGGTCCTTTTTTGGAGCGGAGATGTTTCCGGCGATGGCTTCAGGGGAGACGCGACCCTCACGGAGCATCGTCCCAATCCCGGTAGATCAGGAACCCCTCTTTCCTCATCACCCAAACGAAATGACCCAGGCGTTCTTCCATGGGTTCGACCAACTCCCCGAACTCGTTTCGCATCAACTCGCCGACTTCACCGACGGTTCGCTCCCCGTCGAGGTGGAGCCACGCGAAGGCACCCACCTCGTCCAACCGGATCCGGGAGGCGGACATCTTGTGAAAGAACCGGTCCAGCGCACCCTTCAGGCCGGCCGAGGAAGGGGGGGGCCGGAGCAGGACAAGCTTTCCGTCGACTTCTTCCCATTCGGCAATGCGCCGAGGGGCCAACCCCAGAAGGTTGACCCCCTCCAGCTCTTTCTCCCGGCTCTCTCGTCGGCGACGACCCATCGGGTTTTGTCTCCGGGATTCCGTCCCCGGACCTCCGAGAAAAGGAAGCCCGAGGACGGTGATCCGGTCAGTGATCCAGATGGGTCGTGGGAAGGCCTTCGGACCGCATCCGGCTCACGGGAAGCCAGACGAGCATCCCCAGAACGATCACGTATGCGAGCCAGCTGAGGAGATAGCTGGGTTCGTCGAGGAAGTTCCAGGCCTGGTAGCCCTGGAGGGCTGGGAACTTGTCCGCTCCAATGACCAGGAGAGCGAGGAGCACGGCCATGAGGGACTCGCCAGCGATAAACCCGGAAGAGACCAGGATTCCGGTGTTCTGGGCCCTGGCCGTCTCTTCCTCCGTAGCGCCTTTTCGCTTCAGGACCAAATCAAAGATCCACTTTACGAGGCCGCCTACGAAGATCGCCGACGTGGACTCGAAAGGAAGGTACATCCCCACTGCGATCAGCATCGGAGCAGGGGCTTTGATCAAGATCAGCCCGACAGCGAAGAACATCCCCACGATGACCAAGGGCCAGGCCATCTCTCCCGCCACGATTCCGTTGGCCATGAGGGCCATGAGGCCGGCCTGAGGGGCCGGGAGTTGGGCTGATCCAATGACGTAGACGTTGTGGAGAGCGATGAGGGGGAGGGTCAGGACCAAAGCGGAGAAGATCACCCCGACCAACTCTCCGATCTGCATTCGCCACGGGGTCCCGCCAAGGATGTGCCCAACCTTCAAGTCCTGCATCATGTCGCCGGCGATGGCCGCCGCGCAGCAGACCACCCCAGCGACACCCAGGACCCCCGCCACTCCCCTTACATCGGTCACCCCAAGCGCGACCATCGTCACGGCGGCGATCAGGAGGGCGCTAAGGGTGAGCCCGGAGACCGGATTGTTCGACGAACCGATCAGCCCCACCAGGTACCCGGCGACGGCCGCGAACAAGAACCCGAGGATCACCATGACCACTGTGAGGGTCATGGACCCGGCCACCGATCCGGAGAAATGGTAGTAGAGGAAGAAGCAGGCGACGGCCGTGGCTCCGATCGCAGAAAGAACCTTCTTAAGATCCAGGTCCACGTCAGTCCGATCAGCTTCTTCCCCTCCGGCGGCGGCCCCGATGTTCTTGAGGGCCCGGCCGATTCCGGTGATCAGGGATTGGCGCAGGGACCAAAGGGTGTAGAACGCCGCCACGATCATGGTGCCCACTGCCAGAGGTCGGACCTGCTGGAGCCAGACTGCCGTGGCCAGATCGGAATAGGTCTCGTTCGGACCTATGAGGTTCCCCAGGCTCGGGTTCAGGAAGACCGATAGAGGCACCAGGAGAAGCCACCCCATCACCGCGCCCGAGAAGAGGACCGAAGAAATCCTGGTCCCGACGATGTACCCGACCCCCATCAGCATGGGTGAAGCGCTGGGC
>JABDNZ010000070.1 GCA_013043565.1 Gemmatimonadota bacterium
GCTGAACGGGATCTGGGAGGGCGCGAAGGGGCGGGACTTCCGGGCTCATGCCCTGGCCCCGCCGTTCACACAACCCTCCTCACAGTCGGGCGGAAGGCGAAGAACCAGGGTCACACTGTTCCCGCGATCATTGAAGTAGACCTCATCCAGCAGTTTTCGCATCAGAAAAATACCCCGCCCCTCGGCTTTCAGGATATTCCCCTGAGCCGTAGGGTCGGGAATATGGTAGGGATCGAATCCCCTCCCTTCGTCGGTCACCTTGGCCGTGATCGTGGTCCCCTTGATGGCCACTTCCACCCTGACGCTCTTCGACGGGTCCTGGGCATTCCCGTAGAGCATGGCATTCGCCAACGCTTCCGAAAGCCCCACTCGCAAATTCAGGCGGAGGCGTCTCGGATCATCCCCACAACCGGAGCATTGCTCCATGACATATTCCACAACCTCCTCGATGGAGGCCAGGTCGTTGGGGATTTCGAGGACCAGGTCCGGTGCGTTATACAAAGAGATACCTCTTCCGCCGAGGGTCTGGCTTTACGGGATCAGAGATCCCTCAGAGCAGCCTCACGGGAATCTGCGATGTGGAAGAGGGTGTCGAGCTTGGTTAGTTCGAACAGCGTCTTGAGATCCTCATTCAAGTTGGCCAAGCGGAGCTCACCACCCTGCTCCCGGACCTTCTTGGATAGGCTCACCAGGACGCCCAAACCGGAGGAGTCGATGTAGCCGGTCTTTTCAAAATCCACGACGAACTTCCGCTCGCCTTTTTCCAGCTCTTCAAGGACCTTTTGCTTCAACTCCTGGCGGTTTCCTACGATGAGTTGGCCTTCCACGTCCACCACGAGTACATCGCTGACCTTCTCGACCTGGAAACCCATTCGTCCTCCGAGGATGAGACCGTCCCGTCACAACGGGCCGGTAAAGCGAGAACACGAAATCAAAAAACGATAAGGAAATATAACCTATCAGGCCAGCAATTTCTCCTTCATGGCATTCATCACCAGGGGAGAAACAAAGGAAGAAACATCCCCCCCTAACGTAGCGACCTCCCGGACCAAGGACGCCGAAAGAAACGACAAAGGAGCGTCGGGGGTCAAAAAAACCGTCTCAACCTCCGGCCACAGTTCCCGGTTCATCTGGGCCATCTGCATCTCATATTCGAAGTCGGACACGGCCCTGAGGCCTCGAATGATGCAATGAGCACCGCTGTCCCTGGCAAAATCCATCAGAAGCCCGGAAAAGCTCACGCACTCCACCCGTTCATCGTCCCGGTATACCTCCCTCAGGAGGTCGACCCGTTCCTCCACGGAAAACATGTGGGACTTGGAATGAGTGGCCGTCTCGGCCACTGCAAGGAGTAGCCGGTCAGCCAGTCGAAGGGTTCGTCGAGCGATGTCCTCGTGGCCCAGCGTAACCGGGTCAAAAGAGCCAGGATAGACTGCCAGAACCTTCTTTCGCGAGGAGGTCATTCTTCCCATTTCAGCGTCGTGAGTGTCGTATCCCCGTATCGCCTTTGGCGAAGGGCGAGGTTTGGCGGCATGGCCTCCGCTGAACGATGCTCAACCCAGAGCTCCCGAGCAAACCCTTTCTCGGAAAATATCACCAACAGCCGTCCGGCCAACCCGAGTTCGTAGGGTGGATCCGCCAGGGCAATATCGAATTCACCCCGTTCGAGCCTGCGGACGAAGGCCATGGCGTCCCCCGATACGATGCGGCACTCGTCTCTGGCGTCCAACAGATCCACGTTGTCCCGAAGGGTGCCCAACGCTCTCTTCGAGCGTTCTACAAATACGACCGACCCGGCTCCCCGGCTGAGGGCCTCCAGCCCGAGAGCTCCCGTGCCGGCGTATAGGTCCAGGACCCGCGCTCCCTCCAGCAAAGGGCCCAGGGCAGCCATCCACGCCTCCCGGACCCGGTCGGTAGTAGGACGTACACCTTTGGCACGAAGGGCTCTGAGACGGCGCCCACGCCATCGGCCGGAGATAATCCTCACCGACCCCTCCCCACGGCCGAAGACGGCGGTCCACTGGGTCGGATATCCCTGATATGGGCCTGGAGGGACCGCCTCCCCCGGAACTCGTTCTCCCGGAGTTGAAACACGACATCCAAGGGCCCCGATCCCAGGGCCTCGACCGACACCTTCTTGGCGAGATGGAATCCGATCCCGTCCAGTTGAGCCTCGCCCTGCCGGAGAACCGTCTTGAGGTGGTCGGTCCCCACCACCCACGGAGTTTTGGCCAGGGTCACATCCTTCGCCAGAAAGTTCGGGCCCGGATTCCCGATCCCGTGGGGTCCCATGTAATGGAGGTATCGGTGGAGGTCCGGGCTCATCTCCTCCAGCCGGACCTCAAGATCCACGGACAGGCGTGGCCTGAGCTCCTTCCCCTCCAACCGGCTCCGTGCATGGAGGTTGAAGGCCTCCCGGAATGCCGGGATCCGATCCCGGTGGACTTCCATCCCGGCAGCTTGACGGTGGCCGCCGAACCTCTCCAGGAGATCCTCACAGGACCGGATTCCGTCGAGGATATGATAGTCGGGGATGGAGCGGGCGCTCCCTCTACCCCGATCCCCATCCAGAGCGATCAGGAC
>JABDNZ010000072.1 GCA_013043565.1 Gemmatimonadota bacterium
CCATGAAAGGATAGGGATCTCCGGCGGGCGTATCCCTCGTTGGCACTATCGCCGCACCGAGATCGATGAGAGCCGCTCGTTGGGTGGCGTACTCCTCGGAGAGCAATCCGGCCAGGGGAACGTCGTAGAAGTCCGGATCTCCCACGTAGGGCCCTCGGTCGGCCGATGCCAACTTCAGCGCCTCGGCCATGAGGTGGATGGCCTTCGGGTCCTGCCAACCGTCCGTTTCCGAGAGGTCGAAGTTGTCGAGGATGTTCAGGGCCTCGGCGATGACCGTGCCGGCCACATTCGGTGGAGTGCCGATGACAGTGTAACCCCGGTACTCACTTATTATCGCGTCCCGCACCACAGCTTGATAGCGCTGCAGGTCGGCGCTGGTGAACCAGCCGTCCATGGATTCGACGATGGCGTCGGCGATCTCTCCACGGTAAAACGCGTAAGCCCCCTTCTCGGCAACCGATTCCAGCGCCCGGGCCACGTCCTCGTTGACCACCGGAGTCCCGATTTCCGGAACCAACCCGTCCGGGAAGTAAATAGGTCCGACGAGGGGATCCATTCCATAGTCCGTGAAGCCGTATAGCTCGGTGAGCCGATCGTACAGGACCGCATCCAGGGGGAAGCCGTCGCGGGCGAGCCGGATGGCCGGAGCCAGGACTTCATCCAGCTGCTTGGTACCGTATTCCTGGAGGGCAAGAGCAAGACCCGCCACCAGGCCGGGGATGCAGGCCGCTTCCGGACCGGTCATGACGCTGGCGTCGGTTTCCTGGGTTACGTGTCCCGGCGCCCAGGAACGAAAGTCGATGGCGAGATTGCGACCGTCGGCGAGGCTCAGAACCATATATCCTTCTCCGCCCAGACTCGACGCGTTCGGCTCCACGACGGTGATGGCGAACGCCGTCGCCACGGCTGCGTCCACCGCGTTGCCACCGGCCGCCAGGATCTCGGCGCCCGCCTGGGATGCCAGCTCGTGGGCCGAAGCCACCATCCCCTCCGTTCCCGTCTCCACATCTTGGGCAGCGACCGCAACGGGGAGGAGGGCGAAAACCGATACCAGCAGATAGGTCAGGGGTCCGTTCCACGAGCCTTTTCGCATTTCCATCTCCCTTTTGCCGAACTGGAGGTGCAGCGAGGGGGATCCTACCGCAGGGAGATAGGCGCGGCAACGTCGAGATGGCCGATTCGGGCTAACTCCGGCCGTGCCGACATTGGCTCTGGTTGGAGGTGGTATGCTAGACCAATTCGTATCCGAGTTGCTCCATATACCCTCCAGCAATCCGGTTGAAGAGGGCGTGTTTCTTTCGGTCCCAACTGGAAAACCGTGAAATAGGATCAAAATCCCGGGTCCTCTTGACCCCCTTCCAGTGAATCACCCCGTCCGTGTTCATGAGGTCGCTCGAACCTAGAACCCTGATCCGGTCAAGGCGGTCATACCGGCAGAGGGTAGGATCCAACCCCAGGAAGGAACTGATCTTCTCCAAATAACCCCTCTCGTCCATGTACACGTCTTCGTATCGAACGAGCAGGAATCGGGTGTGTTCCTGCTGAAACTCACTGGATACCCGCAGGATCTCCTGGGCGCCTTTGGCCCAGCTACGGATGGCGGACTCATACTTCCATCCGAAGGACCTGACTCCGGACTCGACGACGGCCCGCCCGTCCCTCACCAACACGATGAGGTAGTCCTCGGGAAAAAGATCGAAAAAGCCCCCAATCCCCTGGACGGTTGGTGTTTTGGTCAGCAGGATCTTCGTTTCCCTCTGACCCTCTGGTGGTCGGCCCTTCGAACCCGTACTCTCGGTTAGTTGGCGTTTGAGGAACGCCCGGAGGGAGTTCCCGAGGTACCGTTGAAGTTCACTCTTGGGGCCCACTTTCTCGTCTACCCCCCAATGCTCTTTCCAGCGGTCGTACGTGGAATCCACGAAGTCGCGGATGGGGCCTGAGTGGTGAAGCAGGTAGTCCTCCCAGATGGGACCCGGCCCACTGGTCTCCGGATGGGCTTGGAGTAGCCTGAAGAGGTAGTTGGTACCGCTCCTGCGGAGGATCCCGTGGATGAAACACACGCCAACGTCAGGGTCGTGAAAAGTGGGATCGTAAGCCGGATCGCTCATTCCTCTCCCCGTAGGAGCAAGATCGATGATGTGGGCAGACTCAGAATACCCAGGGACTGGGTAGGTCTGAACCAGACGGCTTGAAAGGTGGGAAGGGAATGTGAGGGGGGTCAATAACGTGGGCTTCTTCGGCCCGGGTTCTTTCATGTAATCGCGGGACCCGGCCGTAGAACGGTCCTCGGCCCCACGAGTTGAGCCGCCTTTCCATGAAGTTCGTAGATTGCTGCTATGAAAACGGAACTGCAATCCATTCTGGCCAACAAAAGCGACCGGCTCATCGTCACCGCCATCAACGAGGGTTTCCTCGAAATGACGCTGAACTGGCTCGAGTCACTCAGGAGGGTAGGTCTGGGGCCCGAGAATGTCCTCATCTTCTCCCTCGATCCGGCGTCAGCCCGGAGCCTGAAGAAGAATGGGTTGGAAACGATCCTCTTCGAAGACAGTGAGTATGAGGAGACGCCTAGGGGCGTCATCGAGTACCGGGAAAGCGACGCCTGGGACTGGATCATCAACAAGCGGTTGGAGATTCAGGTGATGCTTTTGCGGGCCGGGCGGAGCTTCCTGGCCTGTGATACCGATATCGTTTTTCTCAAGAATCCCTTCGACTACATCGAAAAAACCGCGGAGGACACGGGCTGCGATCTTCTTTTTCAATGCGATTATGGTGAGGAGGGACGGGATTATGAGCAGAGCGTTCATCGGGTTTGTTGCGGGTTCTTCTGGGTGAAGCCCACGGAAAAGACCAAAGACCTGCTGAGCTTCAGCCGGGAGGAATACGACCGAACGGGCTGGGATGACCAGAAGATGGTGAACACCCGGCTGGGGACCTGGTTGGATTCCGATGCCGAACGGACGAGGCTTCGATCGGAGTTTAATGTCCGGCTTCTCCCCCAGGACCTCTTCCCGAACGGCAGCCACTGGCGTCTGCACGGGCCCGAAATCGAAGATCGCTGCTACATGGTGCACTACAATTTCATGTACTACAGGGAGAAGATCCCCATCATGCAAAAGTCGGGGCATTGGTTCCTCGACACCCTGCCGCGGACGGTTGAATCAGTTCGAGGGACTGCCGGCGATCCTGGGCCGTGACCTCTGGAACGGGGGCGTCTGGGGCAAGCAACAGCTCACGAACCCTCTCACCGGAGTATGGGATCCCCCGGCAATACCCGGTTCCACCCAGGTCCGAATGAGTTGACCATCCCCAACAAAACGTCATGGCAAGAAGAAAGGCTGCCCCCAAACCCGGAGGGCAGCCTCTCGTCGTCTTCAGCTACAGCGCTCAGTAGATCAACTGAGCCCAGCGCCCTTCGTCGAGCATCTTTGCCTTCTGCCGCTCGTACGCTTCAGTCGAACCGACAACCTTCACCAGCGCCTCGTCCAGCAGTGGGGCGATCTGCTTCAAACCGGCCACATAGATATAGGTCTTGGGGTCCTGCAGCTGGGTCCAGACTTCATCGGCGTTCTGGGCTATGGCCCCTTCCAGGTCGACTGGGACCTCGAAATGGGCACGGGGACTGAGGGCCTGGAAAGCCTTGAAGGTTTCTTGGTCGTAGTAGTACTGCAGGTCGGCGTTTTGGTCGTTCATGTAGGCCAACTCGATACCCCTCATGGCGCCGTGGTACAGCCGCACGTCGCCTTCCCAACCACCAAGTTCATTGTAGATATGCTTGATGAAGGCCCGGAAGGGAGCAATCCCCGTCCCCAGCCCGATCATCAGCAGATTGGCGTCTTTTTCTTTGGGCAGGGTGAAAGCGAGACCGTAGGGGCCTACCAGCGTGACCGGGTCGCCTTCCTTCAGATCGCAGAGGTAGTTGGACGCCTTACCTTCGTAGCGCTCGCCACTGAAATCATCTATGTAGAAGCATCGCTTCACACACAGCGAAATCACCGGCTTCAGGTCATCGCCCTGACTGCCGCCGGCAATGGAGTAGAGACGAAGGTATTCCTTTTGGCCGAATTCATGGGGACCCGGCACCAAAACACCGATGCTCTGCCCTATTTCATAGCTGAACTCTATGTCGTCGACGGCCAGGTCAATGTGTCGCAGTTCGGTCTTGCTGTCATCGGGCGTGATCCGAGTGGAGCTCACTACGGAAGCGCTCATCTTGTTGGTCGTATCGTAATCTCTCAGTCGCATTCTATTCTCCTACGACTCCGAATTCTGGGGTGCCGGGTCAAATCGGGACGCTTGTCAGTGGCCGCACAGGCGGCCCAAACTCGGGTGGCCCATGGTCCGGCGCACGTGTCGATCGCATACAGCCTCTCCATCATAAAGAAACCATGTGACGCGTACCAGAGAGGGTTCCGGACAGGGTGAGCTCACGGATGAGGATTCCAAGGAGGGATAGGAACTCCAGGGCCCCTCTGGCCCACTATTGTCCATGGGGTCTTCTCGGAGTCGCGCACCGACCGCACCTTCCTCGAGGATCGGGGTAATCCGGTGAGGCCGCCGACCACTTGAGGCTCACCAGTGTCCGGGAGGAGGACCCCGTTCCAGCACGCCCAGAGCATGAAGAGGAAAGAGCAACCACCGAAAAAGGACGGTCCTTCGACCGAAGCATCGTAGACGGACCGATCAGAAAGGCGGTCTGGGCTCTCGCATGGCCCACCATGCTCCAGAACCTCATCGGTGGGCTGCAGGGAGTCGTGGACCACGCCATGGTGGGGCACTACGTGGGCTACACAGGGAACGCAGCCATCGGGGTGGCCTGGCAAATCTTCCTGGTGGTGGTGGTTTTCATCTCTTCGCTTTTCGCTGGAATGGGTGTGCTGGTGGCCCGCTTCGCCGGGGCCAACGACCGGGAAAAGGTCAACCGAACGGTTTATCAGGCTTTCATGACGGCGGCTGGCCTTTCCATCTGCGTCATGGCACCGGTGGGATACGTGTTGGCTCCCTCCCTTCTCGATCTGATCAATGCCGCTCCGGAAGTCCAAGCCGAAGCTCTTCCCTACCTTCGCATCATGTTCCTGTTCAGCTTCGGGATGTTGACCTTTTTCATGGCCGGCGGAGCTTTCCGATCGGCCGGTGATGCCAAAACCCCACTCCGTCTGGGGATCGTCCTTACAGTTCTGAACCTGGTTCTGAACGTAATTTTCATTCGCGGCCTGGGGCCGATCCCGGCTTTCGGCACCGCAGGCGCGGCCATGGGGACCGTCATTGCAGGGGCGGTGGTTTCCCTGATCGTGGTTTGGATCCTCCTGTCCCAAAAAGGCGTGGTGGCTTTTCCCAGGGGAGGCCGTAAGAGCCCGAATTGGTCCATTATTCGCGAACTCTTCCGGTTCGGCCTTCCCACCGGGTTTCAGGGCATCGCCATGAATATTGGAGGAGTCTTCCTACTCCGCTTCGTGGGCTCCCTGGCCGAAAGCGCTGAAGCTCAGGCCGCATACGCTGTGAGCTATGGACAGCTCTTTTCCTTCATCACATGGACCTCCGTGGGTCTCATGTCGGCGGCGGCGGCCGTTGGGGGCCAGAATCTGGGGGCAAGGAGACCTGACAGAACGATCCAGGCCGTTCATTCGGCGGCCGGCATGGCCCTGGGCGTGGCGGTCCTGGTGGGATCCCTGTTCCTGCTGGTTCCAAACCTTCTGCTCGGCGTGTTCGGGATGACCGATCCGGTCACCGTCCAGATCGGCGTGCAGCTCCTTCGGTACCTGGCGGTGTCGGGGGTGTTCGTCTGTTTGGCCCTTACCTATACCGGTGGGTTACAGGGCACGGGAGACACCAAGGGCCCGCTTTACATCTCAATCGTTTCCCAGGTTGTCCTTCCTCTTGGATATTGCTGGGTGATTCAGGCCACAAGAGGCCTATCCGCCTCCGACATCTGGCTGGCCATCGTAATGGGGCACATCACCCGGGCGGCTTTGAGCGCCTTCCGTTTCAGGCAGGGGAATTGGCGGCACATCGAGGTCAGAGTGGGGTGAGGAGGGCACAGGGCTGGAATGATGCGAAAACGAAAGATCCTGTTCGGTCTCGGCGTACTTGTCCTTTACAACATCCTCACCGGTGGAGGGCCAGTCTATCTCTCGAGGGATAGGCTCGAGACCTTCGGTCAGGACGGGGAACCGGTGAGACTTGTGGAGCTGGTGGACGGAGCCAATGTCTACTTCGCCGAGACCCCCACTACCCGCGCTATCGGCGTACCGTTCGTAGTCTACTATGTACGCAAGAGCTACCCATTCAGAATCAGGTACTACGGCTCGACCCGAGATGGGAGCATCACCGTATCAGATCGGCCTTTCGAAGGACCCGAGACCAACGTTGTGGTGACTGATGTCCGGTACTATCGAGAGTCGGAACTGCCGCACGAGCAGAAACGCGGGGAAGTCTTCCGGGTGAACAGCTGGAGTGAGATTGTGATCGCGGAACCAGGGGTCTGGACGGTGGAGTCTAGGGGTTATGTAAGGTACGGAGATGGATCGAGGGAGGAGCTGGACTTCCCCACCGTGACGCTTCGCCCAGGGGAGGAGAGGCGACTCGAGGTCATGGGGGGCATCTCCTATCTCATCGGAGGAATGCTGCGGTGAGGCTTCCTAGAAGGCTCTCCCGAGGAAGAAGTAGGAAACCCTCCGTCCTCCGTCCCCGAACCCCTGGGCAAGGTAGATGGGGCCCAACAGAGTATCGAAGCCCACGAAGATGCTCCCGCCGGACCGAAGGTCGCCCCACTGCAGGGTTTCCAACGCGCCTTCCCCATGGTCCCAGGCGTGGCCGGTGGAAAGGGACCCGCCCAGGTATACCGCGCTTCCCAGAGGGGATTCAGGGAGCCCGCGAAGGGCCCGGTAGAACATGAGGGAGATCAGACCGTACCGAGCTCCGATAATCTCACCCCGCTCGTACCCGGAGATGTTTGCGAACCCTCCCAAGGCGAACTTGTCGAAAGTGGCAAGCTCTGTCCCAAAGCTGGTCCCGAGGCTGATGCGGGGAAGAAAGGTATTGTCCCCCGTCGTGAGGGCCCTGGTCAGCCCAACATCCAGTCGATGGTAGCTCTGATCGGCGGCAAGCCCCTCCACCACCCGTCGGTACCGGGCATCCAGACGCCCCCCTGACCGGGGGAAGTTGATGTTCCGGTAGGTGTCCAGGACGAGTTCCCCGAACAACCCCCCGTCGGCGGCATCGAGCTTCTCCGCCTCCGATTCTCCCGAGGTCACACGGGCGTCGGAGTCGGCATAACGGACCCCCACCTGGAATTGGCCGACCGTTCCCAGGCGTATGCCGGCGGCAAGCGCCGTGGTTGCTGCCGTCACCCGATAGGTGCTCACGCTACCCGTGAGGTTCAGGCGGGTGGTAGACTCCATGACCCCGGTTCCGGCAAGGAGGAAGAACCGGCCCTTGTAGTCCAGGGGCTGATAGAACTCCGTGGTCAGGCGCCGTTCACTCCCCAGCCAGATCTGGTTCTTCCACTCTCCGCCGAGGCGGTTCAGATAGGTCCGGGTATGGCTCACACGAAGTGTGTGGCGGGAGTTGGCTTTTGAATCGTCGGACATGGTGAGACCGAACCGGATGTAGTTGGGCCCCCAGGACTTTTCGCGCATCCGCAGGTTCAACTCATCGCGGTTCTCCAGCTGGTAGCTCACCTCCTCGAACTCGGCCAGGCCGAAGAGCCTGGAGATGTCCCGCTCTAGAGTGGTTTCATCCAATGCCATTCCGGGACGGAGATCCATCCGCTCCAGGAGGATTCGGGCCGAAACGGGGGATCCATTCTCCAGAGAGATGGTCCGGATGGTTGGCGGGTGCCACTCGGGCTGACGTTGCCCGGACCGATGGCGGGCGAAGTCCCCGCTGGGTAGGGAGTGGCGCCGAAGCGCGGCGGCCGATGCCCTCGCTTCCGCCTCTCCCAGGTCGACGGCTTCCCAGGCATCCGGGAAATCCACCGGCATCAGGTCGCCCAAGTCGGGTTGGATGAGAATGTCTCGGGGCCCGAGGGTCTCCAAGGTGAGGTCCGTGTTCACTCTGGTGACCATGGTCACCAACTGCTCCGAGATTTCCAGAATCGATGCCAGTTCCTCAGGGTCCGAATAGGGTGTAGAGATCTCCGAGACAATGAGGATCTCGGCTCCCATCTCCCGAGCGACGTCCACAGGCAGGTTGGAAACAAGGCCCCCGTCCGCCAGGATCCTTCCGTCCAGTTCATAGGGTGAGAACACGCCCGGCACCGACATGCTTGCCCTCATTGCCTCGGAGAGGCGGCCCTCCTCCAGCACCACTGCCTCCCCATTGCCCACGTCGGTGGCCATGGCCCGGAATGGAATGGGCAGGTCGTCGAAGTCCGAGATGTGGGTCACGGGAAGTGTCAAGCGGCTCAGGATGAGGCCCAACTTCTGACCAGAAATGAGGCCCCGGGGAAGAATGAACCGCCAATTCTTGAATCCCAGTTCAAAAGCCACCAGGAAGCTCCCGTCATCGTACTTTCGTCTCCACTCCAGCTCTTCGCGGGGCGGGGCGTCCTGGAACGCGTCGTTCCAGTCGATGGATGTCAGCTCCCTTTCAATGGCTTCCGGTGACATCCCGGAGGCGTAGAGGCCGCCAATGATGGCACCCATGCTGGTCCCGGCCACATAGTCCACAGGGACCCGGAGATCTTCCAGAACCTTCAGGACCCCGATGTGGGCCGCCCCACGGGCTCCACCACCGCTCAGTACCAGACCGATCCTGGGTCTGGCCGTGGTCTGAGATGGCTTGGTAGCGGCTTCTACTTCGGGATCCGGAGTCTGGCCCACGACTCCCGCGGGGGTGAGGCAAAGGGCCAGGCAGGCGGCCCCGATGTATGCGAGTCTTTGGGGGATCAGGACCATGGATATCCAGGCAATCCGGGCAAGAGCTCGACCAGGTCGGCGCCGTGCAGTGGTCTCGCGACGCAGCTACACGCGCTCCGACCTCACCGTATGAGGGGGGCCACGGGTTGGGCCGGGACCATCGTCGCACCACGCCCGGAGGTCTGGACCTCGAAGGTGCGCGACCGGCTCGCCGTCTTGCCCGTGGTCAGGTCCTCTATGGTCACGGTCATTCGGTAGCCGCCTTTCGCGAAGGACGTTCCCATGCGGCGCAGCTCGGGCAACGTGCCGTCGGCCGCCGCTGTGGACTCGCCCGCAAAGCGCAGGCTGACCGGCTCGCGGTCCGCGGTCGGCTTGCCGGAGCTGTCTGCAACGCGCTCAACGGTGATCTCCGTCGTGTACGGATTGCCCGCAGGAAGGTTGTAGATCTCGTAGTAGACATCAAATGCGCGGGACGGTAGCTGGCGTGTGGGTAGAAGGGCGAGCGTTGCTCCTCTGCGCTCCCATCCGATCTGCGCGTCGGGCTGGCCGAGCGCCACATCGCTCAACATCAACTCCGTCCCGCTGTAGTCTGGGATCCGGATGTATTCCCAATACATCTGGCCGATGCCCGACTCGGTCGGATCGGTCATGAAGACGGTCTGGCGAATGGCGCGAGACGGAGGCGCCTCCACCTCGATGTGCGTGTAGAGCACGTGCTCGTCCCGCATTCGGCGAGGAAGTTGGACAAACACGCTGTCATGCCGGTTCGTCACGGAGTGCAACACTGTGTCCGCCAGAAGCAGCGTCACGTTGAACCGGTAGCGGTCATTGTCTCCGACACGCTCAGTCTCCAGTTCGCCCGCCTCGACCGCGAAGGCTGCAACCACTGTCGTCAGTCCGCCCTCAGCCCGAAACGTGTGGAGATCGTAGAAGAAGGGTAGGGGGCGCACAGGCCCACGACCGAAATCGCCGTTCGGCGCTGCGACGTGCACATCGGAAGGCCCAGGGTCCCGCGATGCGACATCAAAACCGAGGCCGCCGGCGGCGATCGCCGTGAGCATCCAAAGAAGACTAAGCGGTCCACCACTCATTTTGCTCGTCGCAGGGCGACCCCGCTCCTTTCCCTGGTGTGAGGTGAGAAATATTCCACCCTATTATTCCCCACAGTGACACGTCCAGTTCCGCGTGCTGCCCCACCTGTGCATTGGGTCCCCAGCGACACACGGCGGTTCGGCGACTTTATTCAGGATGATGTCGAGGCCCATCCCGGGCCGAAGGTCGCTGGGACGAGACGCAACGCTGGGCCCTGCCCGGTGTATCGAAAATAAACCCCGTGCCGCCGTTCGGTCCGCCGCCGCAGGCGGTCGCGCCGGTGGCCGAACCCGGTGACCAATCCTACGGCCGAGCCGGCGACAAATCCTACCGCCGAGCCGGAAACCCGCTAAGGAGGCCAGATTTGTTTTACCAATCCGTGACCGCAGCGGCCCTTCTCTGGCTGCTCGTGTTTGCCCCGGCACCCATCGCAGCGCAGGACGACCCGGCCTCTTTCGCGGATCCGGCCGAACTGCTCGAGGAAGCCCGGGACCGCCAGGAAGAGTTCGAGCGATTCCGGGCGAGTCGGATACCGGTCGAACGGGTCCGGTCTCAGCCGACCTGTGACGAGCTGATCGGGAGCATCTGCATCTGGTACGGCGGTGAGGGCGAAACGGGCTTCCCGGCGGAGTGGCCCGAAGTCGGCGAAGCCCGCGTCGAGCTGATCTCATTCCTCACCGAGACGGCCGAGCGTGTGCCCGACCGATGGGTCATCGGGCAGCTGGTCTACTACCTGATCGAGAATCGCGATGTGGCCGGAGCCACGCGCGTAGCGACGGAGTGTGGAATTGACGAGGTCTGGTGGTGCGCCGCGTTGCGAGGGTACATCCTGCATCTAACGGCGGACTACGTCGCTTCGGAGGAGGCGTTCCGGGAGGCAATCGCGTTGATGCCGCCCGATGAGCGCGAGAGTTGGATGTCCCTCCGGTACGTGTTGACGAAGGAAGGGGAAGAGTTGTTCGCGAGTATGGATTCGGAGGAGCGGGAGCGCCGTTGGGAGCAGTTCTGGCGTCTTTCGGACCCGGTTTTCCTGCTCGAGGGGAACGATCGGCTGACAGACCATTTCGCGCGCATGGTCGAGGCGGTGAATTGGAGGGACGCGGCGAACCCGATGGGATGGCCGTGGGGCGAGGACATGGAGGCGACGCTGATCCGATACGGACGCAACATTGGCTACAGTCGAACGTACGATCCGATTGCCGCCTTCCGTACTCTGGGTGACACTCGGAGAGTGCTGGGA
>JABDNZ010000074.1 GCA_013043565.1 Gemmatimonadota bacterium
GTCGTGGACCTGGTGTGAGGTACCCATGACCGATTTCGCCCTACGAATCAGGGACGTCGGGAAGGAGTTCCGGCGGGGTTCGCAGAAGGAGGGGCGGATCTTCGAGTGGATTAAGGGCAAAACCCCCTATGAATACTTCTGGGCGCTCCGCCACATCAACGTCGACGTGGAGCGCGGGCAGATGCTGGGGATCATAGGGCACAACGGCGCCGGAAAGAGCACCCTCCTCAGGGTAGCTTCCCGGATCACCCGCCCCACGGAGGGGTCGGTGGAGTTGAGGGGCCGGGTGGGGACCCTCCTGGATGTGGGCACCGGTTTTCATCCCGAGCTCACGGGGATCGAAAACATACAGCTCAACGCAACGGTTTTGGGAATCCCTTCCGCTACGATCAAAGCCAAGACCGAAGAGATCGTGGCCTTCGCCGGGGTGGAGGACTTCATCAAAACTCCGCTGAAGTACTATTCCAGCGGGATGCGCGTACGCCTGGGGATGGCGATAGCCCTGAACCTCCCCCACGAGATCATGCTGGTAGACGAGGTCCTCGCGGTCGGGGACGCCAGCTTTCGGGAGAAATGCCTGGACCGCATTTCCGAGGTGACCAACTCCGGCCGCACGGTCCTTTTCGTGGGCCACAACATGGAGATGATCGCGTCGACCTGTGACACCGCCATCTGGCTCGAGAAGGGGAGCATCAAGGCCTCGGGGCCGGCCAGCATCATCGTGCAGGAGTACCAGGAAGCGGCGGTGAAGGACGTGTCGGCCAAGGACGGCCTCCTGTCCCTGTCCGGTCGGCCCGACCACGGAAACGGGAAGTTGAGGCTCACGTACGTCCGGTTGCAGGATGGGCAGGGTGGTACGGTGCAGGACTTCCGCTCCGGCCAGAACGTTCGCTTCTCCGTGGGTTTCGAGCGGGACCCTCGGTCCTCCCTCGGAGCCGTCTCCCTGGTCATGACCCTCTTCGGACAGGGTCGAGTGGCGGTGGGTCAATGCGACAGTACCTGTGTGACTTCCTCCTTCTCAAACCTTCCTGCCGCAGGCGAGTTCACCTGCTCCATCGATCGCCTCCCGCTGCTCCCCGGCCGGTACAGCTTGGGTGTGAAATGCCTCGAGGGAGATGAGGTGGTTCACGGCGTGCCCCACGCCGGGAGTTTCTTCGTATTCGAGGGGGATTTCTACGGTACCGGGACGCTGCCTTCCCCCGGGGGAGGGAACGCGCTGATCGATCACGGCTGGGAAGTGTCGGCCGGCAGTGGGGCCGGCCCGACCCATGACTGAGCCCAACCCCATCCGGCCCCCGAGCCTCCTGCTGTCGTGTATGGATCCGAAGGCCGGAGCCTGGGAGCGATCCCTGAACGCGCACCGGTCGGAGATCGAAGAGATCGATTGGAGGTGGGTGCTGGAACGTGCCCGGGCCCACAAGCTCATCGGGATGCTGACCGCCCGGGCCCTTGCCGCCGAGGTCAGGGAGGATTTGCCCGAAACCGTCCAAACGGAGTTGGAAGGGGAGCGGGAGGCCGGCTTGGCCCATCGGGCTCGTGTGGCCCGGACCCTTGCCGAGGTTCGGGACCGGTTGGCGGCTTTGAAGTGTCCGTTCCTGGTGGTCAAGGGCAGCGCCTATGCCCACGATGTCTATGGGGACCCGACCATGCGGCGGTTCAGCGACATCGATATCCTCATTCCCCACGAGATGATGGAGGATGTGGACCGGGCCTTCAAAGAGGACGGATACTACTTCTGGGCCAACCCTGAGATCCATAACAAACTCCCGAGGTGGTTTCGCAGACAGGCGCCACCGGGGGAGGAGCCCGGGTCCGAGGCCCAGGCCCGCCGGATTCTCGAGGCGTTCCACCGTCATCACCTGTACGTCCTGAAAGAGGACGACCCCCGGATGCACGTGGAGGTGCACTGGCACGTCTTCGTGCCCTCCGAGGGACGGGCTTCGGCCGAGGACCTATGGTCAGAAACCAGATCCACCAGCCTGGAAGGAATCGAGGTCCGAACCCTGGACTGGGAGGCCTCACTCCTCCACGCAGCCGTCCATGCCATGGAGCAGGCTCCCACGGAATACCGACTCCTTCACCTCGCCGATGTGGCCTGGATGCTGGGGAGGTGGGGTGAGATCGTCGATCCGAGGAAACTCCAGGAGTTGGCTCGGGCTTGGGGACTGGTCCCCTATCTGAAGGCGGCTGTGATGGCGGTGGAGAGGGTGCTCCCCCAGGGGCTCCCCGAGGGTGCGGGGCGGATCTGGCCCCACCCGGGCGCCCACCGGCGCTCGATCCGGGGTGGCCTCCTTTCCGCGGCGGGGTTCGGCCCATGGATCATCGATCAGCAGGCCGCGGGTGGCCGGGGTCGCCGGATGGCGGAGAACGCCTGGAGGGAGGGGCTCTGGGAGCTGGCCTTGGGCCGACGCCCCGGGACCGCCTGGGGCCGGGTCATTCGAACGGTACAGACCCGGGTGCCTCGGGGCCGGGCAGGAGGCGAAAACGAGGTGGCGGGCCCAAAAGGGGCGTCGGGGTGAGCCTCATGGACTCGGACCTCGATCCTCGGGTTCAGGTGGGGGAGGACCTCTGGGCCCTGGCCTGCTCTGTCGGTCAGGAACCGATGGCCATGAAGCTGGTCACTCCCCTCCCATCCCGGGGTGGCCCGGCCTCATCAGGGGGGCGAGCGGCTTTTCGGGTGGAGTATGGTGACGGTCTCCGCCTGAAGGCCCGGCGGCACCGTGACCTGGAGACAGCCCAGCGGGTCCTGGCGCTGCGGCGCTTCGTGGCCTCCCGCCACCTTCCCGCCATGGTGGCCTCCCAGGGCGCCTGCCACCTCACCGAGTGGATCGAGGGGGACTCCCCAGATCCGGACGACCCCAAGCTCCTCGCCACGGCGGGCGCCCTCCTGGGAAGGATGCACCAGGTGGACATGCTGCCGGAGGTTCAAGGGTATCGCTTCGACTATCGGCATTGGGGGGGCCGCATCAGGCGAAATGCCGAACAGTTGTTGGAGGTCGGTGCCCTCTCCGGAGCGGAAGTCGAGGTCCTCCTGGGACGGTTGGAGAGGCAGGCTCCGTCTCACTCCGAGCCCGTCGTCATCCATGCCGATCTCGCCCCGGACAACCTCGTAGTTTCGTCGGGTGGAGAGCTGATGCTGGTGGACAACGAGAACCTGGCGGTGGATGCCCCGGGCTTCGACCTCGCCCGGACCTGGTACCGGTGGCCCATGAACGAATCCCGCTCCGCTGCCTTCCTCTCCGCCTACCGAGAACACGGTGACCCGGGTCCCTTCCTGGGCTTCGCAGAGTTCTGGACCATGGTGGTTCTGCTGGAGGCGGGCCACTTCCGGGTGCTTCGGGACACGCCCGATGCCACCGCCCCCCTGGACCGCCTCAGGGCTTTAATGGCCGGGCCCGGGGCATGAAGACAGTCCCTGAAGTTTCGAGGGTGCTTCGGTACCCCGGTTCCGCCATTCAGGTGGAGGGCCCCGCCAGGGACGTGGAATGGGTAGTCCAGTTCCTGGGCCCGTCATTTTCGTCCCGGATAATGGGAGAAGCCCACTGGCGAGTCCGGATGGTGAGGGATCAGACGGCCTTCGAAAAGCGCCTTCGGGCCGGGCCCGATCCCAGGGCCCGTCGGCGGCCCTGCTTCTTCCTGGATACCCGGACCGAGACGTTGCCCTTGTGGCGAGGACCCCGGGGCGCCACTGCCGTGTTCGACCGGGACCATGGGGGGTTCGCCTTCGTCCGAAAGCAAGGATCGGAGGTGGAGATCCTCTGTCCCGAGCGGAACC
This sequence comes from Gemmatimonadota bacterium, assembly GCA_013043565.1. GTDB lineage: Bacteria > Gemmatimonadota > Gemmatimonadetes > Longimicrobiales > Gaopeijiaceae > JABDNZ01. Next base: position 3,776 of record JABDNZ010000074.1, read on the forward strand.
ACATCTCACGATTGGCCTTCATGCGGATCGTCCGGGAGCACGCCCTCAGCCGCCTCATGAGCCGTCCGGGTCTGCTCCTCCATGCCTCCGCCCTGGTGATGGAGGGAAGATCGGCTCTGGTTATCGGGGAAAAAAGGTCCGGGAAGACCTCACTCATGCTCCATTCGCTTTGGCAGGGGAATGGCGACCCCTCCTCGTCGGGAGGCCCGGCTCGGTATCTCGCGAACGACCGCCTCTGGCTCTCTTTTCGGAACGGAGCGCCCACGGCCCGGAGCTTCCCGACCATCGCCAGTCTCAGGTTATCCAGCCTGGGGCTCTTTCCCGGGATCGCCGCCAAGCTGGAGAAGAGCACCTGGGTGCCAACGTTGACCCTCCAGGAGAGCCGGCTCCGTTCGGCGCCCGTTGCCCAGCCGTGGAACGGACGAAAGTACACCTTGAGCCCTGTTCAGCTCTGCCGGCTCCTGGGGGTGGAAGCCTCGGCGGCGGCTCCGGTGGGGATCATCCTCTTCCCGAGGGTTACCGGGAAAAGAGGGCGAATCCGCATCACCCCCATGCACTCCTTGGAAGCCGAAGCCGCTTTGTGGCGGGGTTTGTTCCGTGCCGGGACGCCTCAGAAAGCCGGGGGCCTCTTTTCCGCACGCGGGTACCCTCGCCGGATCGACAGGGAAGCCACTTCCCACGGGATTCGCGAACTGGTGGGCCAGGTTCCTTGTTACTCGGTGGAGTTGGGCCTTGGGGCCTATTCCGACCGAGGGTGGCTGAACCGGCTTCAGGCCCGGATGGCCCGCTGACGCTACCAGGCCAAGGCTTGACCCTGGTAATCGAAAAACCGGCCTTCGGCCGGCGGTGTCCGGGCCAACTCCCAGATTCCGGCTGCGGAGGCGCTGCTATCCACGGTTGCCCGGGGCCCTCCCATCTCGGTTCGAACGTGGCCCGGGTGGATGGAAAGAACTTTGAACTGGGGGAATTCGGTAGCCAGGGCGGAAGTAAGCATGTTTAAAGCGGCCTTGGACATCCGATAGCCATAGGACCCTTGGCGGGGTGCATAGGACATGGATCCCATCCCGCTACTGATGTTCAGAATCCTCGGGTATGGGCTGCGCAAAAGGTATGGCAGGCAGGCTCGGGTAACTCTGAGCGCCCCCACCGCGTTCACGTCCAGAGTGTCGACGACCGCCTCGAGACTCAAGTCGGCGAGACCGACGTCCGGGTCGGGGAAGACCCCCGCATTGTTGATCAGGATGTCGATTCGGTCGACCGGCAGTTCCTCCATGAAGTCGGCGACGGCCTCAGAGCTTCTGATGTCCGCTTCACCCTCGAACAACAGGGACCGAACCCCTGGGTGGGGCCGCCCCATGGCGATCACGGCCGCTCCTGAGCTCGAAGCGACCTCAGCCAACTCCCTGCCGAGGCCTCGGGCGGCTCCGGTGATCAGGCAGATGGGCGAAGTCGAGCCCATGGCCGGGCTGTGCCCCTTTTCCTGTCCAAATGATGGTCGTAGGTGGCCAAAAGGCTGGGCGTCACCGTGTCGGGTGAGAACCGATCCAAGACATGTAGACGAAGCTTGCGGGCCAGGGTTTTTCCCTCGGTGGGATCGCGAAAGTGTTGATTGGCCGCCGCCCGCAGCTGTTCGGAGATCGAATCGGGCAGGGCGTCGTCCAAAACCAGGGCCATGGGGCGGTCCCGACCCATGATCATTTCCCGCACTCCACCCCTGAGCAAGGCGACCACGGGCTGCTCGGACAGGGCAATCTCCAGAACGACCCCGGGAAAGTTGTCTGCCAGGTAACAAACCGCGAAAAGGTCTGCCCCCGGCAGCACCTGATGAAGGTCTCCGTGGTCGATAAAACCGGTGAGATGGACCTGACTCCGCCACCGCTCCGGGATCCCGGAGTAGAAGGCCTCCGGTGGGAGCTTTGAATTCGCCGTGAGCTGGTCGGATGAAGCGAAGTGCCCGATCCAGACGAGGTGGCAGTTCGGAATGGAATCGAAAACCTTAGGGATGGCGTCCTGAATAATCCTGACCCCCTTACGATACTCCACGCTGCCAAGGACGAAGATCTTAAAAGCTGCCTCGGGGACGGCGATGCCGGTTGCCTGGAGCAGATGGTCCAAGGCTTGTCGTTGGCCGTTCTCGGAGGGCAGGAACCCCGCTACGTCGGCGCAGTTTGGGATCACCGCCGTCGGCGGGGCGTCGGTCGAGCCGGCCAACACCGTCTCGAGCGTTCGGGAGAGGACAAACCCGGTGGGTGCGGACAGGAGGTCGCTATGGCTCAGTTGGACACCCTCCCGCTCCATCTGGGCGTTGTCCTCGGCCGTGAGCGCCAGCTCGTTTACCTGGGCGCACAGTGCAAGGGGGGTATGCAGCCGAGCCACCTTCAGGCTCTCATCGCCGTCCAAGTCTCTGAAAACCGCTGAGGCAAGGCCCTCCCAGTCGGCGGCTTCGATAATGAGGCCCGGGCTGTTCGGGTCTTCCAATCGTTGGTCGAGCATCCTTCGAAGATAGTCGTCCACCACCCGTGCGAAGCGGGACAGGGGCATACGCACCCCGCACTCCGTCCGTGAAAGGTAGTGCCGCGTCAGGGAGCCTTCCCGCTCCACGAAGGTCGCCGCCGTGGGAGATTCGGTGATCCAATCCACCCGCCGATCCGGGTAAAGGTCCCGAATGGAGTCGGTGAGGACCCCCGTGGCGGTTCCGATACCTCCCTTCACCAGATAACGGTCGTCTTCCGACGTTACGAAGATCAGGCCTGGCTGGGGGGTCAAACCGATTCCACCCGTACCGCAGCCTCGTAGGCCGGAGTCGTTTTCATGATCCCGAGCTCCAGGAGTTGCCGGGAATCCCTGACCCGAACCGAACGGTCGTCGAACAGACTCAGATCGGGGTTTTCCCGGAGAGCCTCCTCGTAGGCGGTCCATTCGTGGGCATACGTTTTCCTCTCGTCCCTATCCAGTTCCATGGCCGTCTTCTCGACAAAATCCGCCAGGAACTTGAAGTGGAACATCACGCCTCTGATCTCGGCCTCTCTGGCCCCGAGGATCGCGTGCTGGCCGGATGTCAGGACCATGCCCGGGCGGTACTTCAGCATTCCGATCTTCGAGAGGTACGCTCTGACCCCGAACACCTTCGTCCGGGTGCTCCCCGAAACGGTGGAGATCGTGTGTTTCTGATCCCCATAGACGAAGTTCCCGTCCCGGGCCTCGAAGTCCGGATCGAAGTAGGGGCACAGGTCGAAGGGATTCGACCGGGGAGGGATCTCGGTGTCCCGGATCGGAAGGGAAGAGTACATGTCGAGGAGGTAGCAGGGGAGTGCTTCGCTCCCCTCGGAGTCCAGAAAGCCGGCTACCCTGTGGAGATCCGTGTCTTCCCAGAGAGGAGGGGCTAGAAGTTCGTCCGCATCGGCCACCACGCACCATCGCCCGACAGCGTACTCCTCCATGAGGTGGGAAATCCATCGCCGACCGGAATCCGATTCGTGGAAACTCCCCGCTGTGTGGAAGACGTGGACGTCGGGCTCTTCCAGGAGGGCTTCCCGGGTCCCATCCCCAGAATCGTTGTCGGCGACGAAGAACCGATCCACTCCGAGACGGCGGTGGTGATCCAGCCAGTAGGGTAGCCGGAGGATCTCGTTTCGGACCCCCGAAAAGAGCCTGATCTCCTGCGACCCCGAGGGGATGTTCTTTTTGTCCAGCCTGAGCATGGATCCTCTGGTGGAGTCGGGAATATACGCGGTGAGGTTAGGTACAAAGCCCCGCGCCCTCGAACCACGAGAGGATGGCATGCAGGGTGCATGCCTCATAACACCGACCTTTTGAAAAAACATAGAAGAAAGGGCAATCGGAGACGAGAGCCGAAGAAGGGCCTCGGGTAGAAGGGGCCCTGACCCCAACGGGTGGGGAGATTGTTGCAGGGTTTTCCCTGCACTTGTTGCACGGACGCCACGTGCAGCCCACCCCAGGGTCAGGGGAACCATGATGCCACCGGCAGCGGCCCGTCACCTTGGATGACCCAGATGCGAATCGCTTTCATAACCCACAAGTTCCCGCACCTCGCCAACACCTTCATCCTGAACGAGATCACTCAGGTCCTTCGGATGGGGCACGAGGTCACCGTTTACTCCTTGGACCGATCCGACGACAAGGTCCTGAACGGTGCCGTCGCCGAATACGACCTTCCGGACAAGACCCGCTATTTCCTGGATTACGTCGTGGAGGACCCCGCCAACCGAGCCCGCTTCCGTGCCCATTCGGCGGACCGGTTGGAGCGTTACCTGCACGCCTTTCCCCAGATCGGAGAGGAGCTCCAAAACAGCGGGACCCAACTGATCCATGCGGCCTTCGGGAACCGGCCGTGCACCGCCGCGTTGGCGTTGGCCCAGTTGACCGGTCTCCCCCTTACCTTCGAATCCCACGCCCGGGATCTCTTTGTCGACTTCCGCCTTGCCCAGGAGAAGATCGCCAGGGCGGAGCGGGTGTTCACGATTTCGGACTACAACAAGCGGTATCTCGTGGAGAGGCACGGCTGCCCAGAGGAGAAGCTGGTCGTGAGGCGGGTGTCCATCGTGGAAGAGTTCTGCGACAGTATCCTGGGGGCTCCGAAAGAGGAAGACCTCCTGGTCACCGTGGCCCGGTTGCATCCCATCAAGGGCATCCACCATGCCCTCCAGGCTCTCGATCTCCTCAGGGAAAACCATGGCAATGTTCGACTCCACATCATCGGGGCCGGGGAGCTGGCCGGGGAGTTGGAGGAGGAAGTGGCCCGGTTGGGATTGAGCGGGTCAGTGGTTTTCATGGGACCGCTGAGCAACGAAGAGGCCTTGAGGATTGTAAACCGGGCCGCCGCCTTCGTTCTACCCTCGGTCATCGCCGAGAACGGAGACCGGGACGGCATTCCCACGGCCCTGATCGAGGCGATGTACCTCCGGACTCCGGCGGTTTCTACCACCGTATCCGGAATCCCGGAGCTGATCGACGACGGCGAGGATGGGTTTCTGGTGGAGCCGGGAGACGTGAGGGGACTGGCGGACAAGATCGGCCTCCTTCTCGAACATCCGGAGCGGCGGGCCGAGATGGGACGCAAGGCCCGGGATAAGGTCAGGTCGGAGTTCGATGCGGCGCGGAACACGAAAAAGGTGATCGATGCTTGGGCCGAGATCGTGGCCCCTCAGCGGAGGCCTGGATGAGAGGTGTGAAGAACTGATGGTGGAACCGGCATGTCGACCATAGCCGTGGTGGGCGCCGGCGCCTGGGGGAAGAACCTGGTCCGGAATTTTCATTCCCTCGATGCGCTGGGGATGATCTGTGACAAAGACCAAGGGGTGTTGGCGAAAATGTCGACGCTGTACCCGGGTGTGCCCCTGACAGAGGATTTCGAAGATGTTTTGGCGAACCCGGACTTGGCCGGGATCGCCATTGCGACGCCCGCCGAGACCCACTTCGAGCTTGCAAGACAAACTCTGGCAAAGGGAGGCAAACACCTTTTCGTGGAGAAACCCCTAGCCCTCAGTGCCGCAGATGGCGCGGAGTTGATCCGTCTTGCGGAGGAGGGAAAGCGGGTCCTCATGGTTGGCCATCTCCTCCACTACCACCCCGCCGTGCTGAAGTTGAGGGATATGGTCGAGGCCGGGCAGTTGGGCCGGATCCACTACATCTACTCCACTCGCCTCAGCATGGGGAAGATCCGGTGCGAGGAAAACGTGCTCTGGAGCTTCGCGCCCCACGACGTTTCCATGATCATCCTGCTCCTGGGTGAGATGCCGACCGCCGTTCGAACCTCGGCGGGGAATCACCTGCGCCGGGGTTTTCCCGACGTCACCACAACGATCATGGAGTTCGCCAGTGGAGCTCAGGGTCACGTCTTCACCTCCTGGCTTCACCCCGTGAAAGAGCAGAAGATCGTCGTGGTCGGGGACAAAGCCATGTCAGTTTTCGACGATCTGGATGCTGAGAAACTTCGCCTCTTCCAGCACCGGGTCGAGTGGCAGGGGGGAAACCCCGTGGCCACCAAAGGGTCTTCTCGACCGATTCCAGTGAGGTGGGAAGAGCCACTCAAAGCCGAGTGCCGTCACTTCCTCGCGTCGTTTTCCAACGGACAGGCACCCCATACCGATGGACGGGAAGCCCTCAGGGTTTTGTCGGTTCTGGATGCCTGTCAGCGTTCCCTGGAGCAGGGAGGAGTAAGGGTATTGATCAAGGAGGACAAGGATTCCGATCCGGTGAGCTCGGCCGCACACCCGAACCCATTCGTTCACGAGACGGCCGTGGTGGATCCCGGCGCGACCATCGGAGCCGGCACCAAGATCTGGCACTTCTCCCACGTTCTACCGGACACGACCATCGGATCCGGCTGCGTCCTGGGTCAGAACGTCATGGTGGGGCCGGGAGTCACCGTGGGGGACGGGTGCAAGATTCAAAACAACGTCTCGATCTACCGGGGCGTGACCCTGGAAAGGGACGTGTTCTGCGGCCCATCCGCTGTGTTCACCAATGTGCGAAACCCCCGGGCGGCCATTCCACGAATGGATGAGCTCCAGACCACTCTGGTG
>JABDNZ010000078.1 GCA_013043565.1 Gemmatimonadota bacterium
CCCCAGAGTCGATCTCCCCGGGTCGAGCAGCAGGTCCGGCCGCGCCCTGAGCCGAAACTCGTAGGGAAGTGGCACCGACTGAAGGCCCATCCTGACCCTCCGGAGCCCTCGACCTTCTTCCCTCGCCGGCACTTCCTGGTCAAGGGGGCCCTGGTCCGTCCAACCAGGGTTAGCGGACAAAGGAGCAGGCCCGCACGGAAGTACGGACAGGGCAAAGAACAGGTAAAAAGGCGGCCTCACCTCCAATACACGGGACCAGAGGCGGCCGAGGAGTGTATCTTTCCACGTTGAAGTGAGGTGTGGCACGGGATAAACTCCCTCACACCGTTCCGCGGACTGATGACCGGACGTTTCCGGGTCCAACCAGGACATCGATGGCCATACTCATCCGTTATCTGATCCGGAGCCACATCGGCCCATTCCTGTTTTCCTTCACCCTCATCACGGGCCTCCTCTTCTTAAACACCATCGCCCAGAGGTTGGACCAATTGACGGGCAAGGGGCTCCCGTGGACAGTCCTGGGCCAGTTCGCCCTCCTGGCTCTGCCGCACACCGTGGCCCTCACCCTGCCCATGTCGGTTCTGGTGGCCGTCCTCTTCGCATTCAGCGACCTCACAGCTGAAAACGAAATCACGGCCATGACCAGCGGCGGCGTGAACCCGATCCGGCTCCTCCTCCCCATGGTGGGGATCGGCGTGATCCTCGCTGGCGGGATGTTCTTGTTTAACGATCGAGTGTTGCCGGAGACCAACCATGCTCTAAGGAAACTACTGGTCGACATTAATCTCAAGGACCCCACTTTCCAACTTCGGGAACAGGTCCTGAACCAGATCAATGCGGATGACCCCGAACGGGGTACCCGAACTTTTTTCCTTTCGGCCGTCCACATCGATCCTCTCACGTCCACCCTGCAGGACGTGATCATTTCGGACGTGAGCGATCCCGCCGCTCGCCGAACTACCTATGCCGACCAGGGGACCATGGTCCTGAGCGCGGACCAGACGAATATGTTCCTGACCCTCAAGGACGGCATAGTCCTAGAGATCCCCCGGAATCAGAAGGGCTATTTCCGCCGGTACGAGTTCGCGAATCAGTTCCTCCCCATCCGTGGAATCTCGAACATCTTCCAGGAAGGGGCCGAGTCACAGGCCAGGGGCGATCGGGAGATGTCCACCGGGGAGCTGGCCGACTCGGCGAAGTTGGAAGAGGAGGCGAGCCTCAGATTCCGTAAGGAAATGAAGGAAGAGGCCGTCGTCGCGGTCAAACGAGCCCTCGGCTGGCGGATGGTGGGGGGCTCACTGATTCCTCCCAGCAACGAAGTCGGTCGAAGCAGAGACCTGGTTTTGGCCGAGGATCCACTTCCGCCGGATGAGATTACCCGGGGGGTGGCCCTTGGAACGAGGGTCAATCATCAGCAGGCGGAGTACTACCGCCTCAACGCCATTGAAAAGCGGGTCGAGATCCATAAGAAGTACGCCATCGCCTTCGCCTGCATCGTTTTTGTCCTCCTGGGGGCGCCCTTGGCTGTCCGATTCCCCCGTGGGGGCGTGGGGATGGTGATTACGGCCTCGGTCGCCATCTTCGCCGTTTTTTGGGCCTGTCTCATCGGAGGCGAAACGCTGGCCGACGACGGGTACATCAGTCCCGCTCTTGCCATGTGGTTCCCGAATATCCTGCTCCTTCCACTGGGGCTCTACCTGACCAAACGAATCTCCAAGCAGGTCGCCACGGCCCGGGGCGGGGGTTGGGACGACCTCCTTTTCACCGTATTCACCGGACTCCGACGGCCTTTCAAGAGACTGACCGATCGGAGGACGGCATGAGGGTTCGACCATGACCCGGATCCTCGATCGGTTGGTGGCCCGGTCCTTCCTGCGGATCTTCATCGCCGTAGCTCTCGGGAGCCCCATCCTCTTCATCCTGGCGGACCTGACGGAGAACCTCGAGGGATACCTGGACCTGGATCTCAGCGGGTTCGAGATCGCTACGGCCTACTTCTACACCCTGCCCCAGTTCATCCAGTGGGCCTTCCCCGTGGCCGGGCTCGTGGCCGTGGTGTTTACCATCCAGACCATGACCCTCCACCGAGAGATCGTGGCGGCAAAAGCCGGGGGGATCTCGTTCCACCGTCTGATCCTTCCCCTCCTGGGACTCGGGTTGGCGCTCACGGTAGTGGCCCTGGGCCTTTCGGCCATCGTCCCGAGAGCCAACACCATCGCCAGCAGAATCCTCCAGGAGGAGGAACGCAGGAGAGATTTTCGGCCGGCGTTCGCCTACCAGGGTGAAGAAGGGCGAAACTTCAACATCCAGCAGATGAACGCCGCCACCGGCACTCTGAGCGAGGTTGTCGTTCAAACCGTAGAGCCTGGCTCCAACCGGCCCCTGGACCACCTGACGGCTCGGGTGGTCCGTTACGACCCCGAGGAGGGGTGGACGTTCAACGAGGGGTACTATCGGGTATTCCTGGAGAACGGAGATGAACTGGCCTTCGAGTATCAGACACTCCAAACCCGAGGGTTCACGGAGAGGCCGGAAGATTTCCTGGAGGATCCGAAAGACCCGGAAGAAATGACCTATCAGGAGATGGGCCGGTTGGCGGACATCATGCTCCGCTCGGGTAACGAACCCCACAAACTCCGGGTGGACCGGCAGGAGAAGCTGGCCATCCCGGTAGCCACCCTGGTCATCATCCTTTTTGGCGCCCCCCTTGCCACCAACACGAAGCGGGGTGGGACGGCCTACGGAATCGGCGTGGCCTTGATCTCGACGATCGTCTACATGCTACTGTTCCGGATTTCCGGAGCCTTCGGAGAAACGGGAGCGCTGGACTACATGGTGGCCGCCTGGCTTCCCAACATTCTCTTTTTGGGTGCCGGCTTGTTCTTCTTGGCCAGGGTCAGGACTTAATCGCCTCGAGGCCCAAGAGCAGCGAGTCGTCCAAAGTACCTGCGCAAAGGGGTTGGACCGGGCCTTCCAGCCGCACATCCAATTCCTCGGACACAGTCACCAAAAACGATCCCCCCTCCATCTTGACCGAGATTCCACCCGGCTCCAGTAGACCGGCCGCAACCCCTCCCGCAGCCACGGCACATGCGCTCGATCCGGAGGACGCCGTCCGCCCGACGCCCCGCTCCCAAATGAGAATCTCAACTTCTCCGGGACCCCTCACCTCGGCCAGCTGAACGTTCACCCCAGCTGGGAACACGGGATGATTCGTCAGGAAAGGCCCCAACTCTCGAAGATCCGACTCCCGAAGCTCGGCCCGGAAGACCACGCAGTGGGGGTTTCCCACGGACACTGGAATCACGGTCAGGAGTCTCCCCTCCGGACCATCCACCTCCGACGTCACACCGGTGGGCCCCTCGGGCCCTATTCTACCCTCCGTTCCCCCCACGGCGCCCATCCCGATCCTGGCGAAACCCATGTCCACAGCAACGTTCAGGGTTCCCCCCGGCTCTTCCGCCAGGATCTCTATCTGAACCGTCTCTCCTCCCACTTCCACAGGAAACCCACTTCCCCGGGTCACCCTCCTCTGGGAGTAGAGAAAAGCGCCCAGGATCCTAAGTCCGTTTCCGCTCCGCTCGAATTCCGACCCGTCGGGGTTGAACATCCTGAGGCGGAAGGCCTCGGCCTTCATGGACGGGCCATACCCCGCCGCCTGCCCATGGGAGAGGGGGGGATTCAGAAGGGCGACGATCCCGTCCCCACCGACCCCCCTGGTTCGGTGGCACACTGTCTGCACTGATTCTCGCGTCACGAGCCAGGAGTCCCCCTCCTCGAAAACGAGGTAGTCGTTTCCATGCCCGTGACCTTTGAAGAACCTGGAGCCCAGGAAAAGGGGTTGTTCCATGCCGGCCCTCCTGAAACCATGGGTTCGCGGGGGTCGTATGTTAACCGAGACCGCATTTACCCGACCTCGACCATTCTCCCGGCGGGGCAAAGGACGAAGCCCGCCATTCAGGATAGGACCCAATGAGAGCACTGGCCATCCTGGCCCTTCTCGCGTCCTTCTGTCCCCTGGGTGCCCTGTCACCTCAGCCGAAAGATCAAAACCGGCTTGCCGGGTCTCCGGGGCACCAGGGCCAGGCGTTGGGTCGTTCGGTTCTTCCGGCCGTTCGGATCCAGGGAGATGAGCCGGTCATCGACGGCCTCATGTCTGAGGAAGTCTGGGC
>JABDNZ010000079.1 GCA_013043565.1 Gemmatimonadota bacterium
ATGCAATGGTTCGACTTGATCCGCTGCACCCATGTGTTGAATGACGAACGGCCTTCGAACCCGGCCAGGCCGAAGAAAACCTTCATGAAGACCTCTTGAGCCAGATCCTCCGCATCGTCGGGCGAACCGGACAGGTAGCGGCAGTTCGTGGTCACCTTGGCCTGGTACCGCCGCACCAGTTCCTCGAAGGGGCGCAGGTCTCCCTCGCCTGCGTCCCTAATACGGGCCAGGAGCTCCTCGTCTGAAGTGTGCTGATCTCTGGGCAACTGCCTAACGTCCTCTCTTGGGCATTAGACCCGAAACGACCGATGGAAGTCACCACCTCCCAAAAAAGCCATACCACAAAGTGACTTTCTTCCCCGTCGCCGGTCTAGGGGGACGGACTAAACCCAGACAGGAGACTAACGGTGTCAGACCTCGCAGACCTCGAAGGAATGGATCAGAAACTGGCTGAAAAACTGATGGCTGGAGGCATCCAGAGCATTCAGGGGTTGCTCAGGGAGTGCGGGACCAGCGCTGGCCGATTGAGCGTCGGCCTCCGGACCGGAATCAGGAAGGACCGACTCAGCTCGCTAGTGAAGAGAGCGAAAGGCAGGCTGGGGACTCAGTGAAAAGCGCTTGCCCGAAGGTATGGGTACCCCATCGCTCGTTCGCTTCCATTGCAGCGTGACCCGCCCGGTGCATCTTGACCTTTGCTAGCCGCCACATCCCGGCAGCACCCACCAAGACCCCAGCCAGTCCCCCAAACCGTGTACACCAGCCCCCTCCCCCGAAACCGTGCCGTGGGTCCCACGGTTCGGATCAGCGGAGGCGTTTTAATGCTTCATCGGCATAGATTCTGACCAGGTGATCCTCGTCTTCCAGGAGCGCCTCCAACGGCTCGATGGCTCCCGAGGACCCGATGCGGAGGAGCGCGATCACAGCCTCCTCCCGTACCCGACTTTCTCCATCCGTCAAACACCGCAGCACGACGTCCAGGCTGCCATCCGATCCCAAAGCCCCCAGTGCCCGGATCCCCTCCACTCGCTCTCGCGGACTGTCCGACCCGGCTAGCCCAACGGCGATCGGTGTCACCTCCTCAGCGCCAAGAGCGGCCAGGGAGAGAACAACACCGAGACGGATGTGACCGACCGAGTCCTCCAGTAGCGGAACAAGGGGACCAACCACCTCGGGCGTTCCCAGGGCGCCGAGGGCCGCACTGGCTCGCCACCTCACGTCCTCCACGGGATCCGTCACTGCAACGGACAGGGCATCGAAGGCCAATTCCGAAGGGAATTCGGTGAGAGTAATCGCGGCGTATTCTCGAAGCTCCGTATCCGGGTCTCCCAAAAGCTCGAGGAGGGCTTCCACACCGGACTCGCCCTGGCGGCCGAGGCTTCGGGTGAGGGCGGACTGGCGTCGCCAGTTTTCTTCGGTCCGGATGTCGGCCATCACACCCGCCAGATACTCGCGCTGGGCCTCGCTGGATCGTAAACCAGCCGAGATTCGCTCAAACCCGTTTCCGTAGATCAGAAAGGAGGCCGCGATAAGGAGGACCCCATAGAGGCCCAACACCGACAAGACCTCCCGCTTCCGATCAGGGCGACCCTTCCCAAAAAAGGCTCGAAACGGAAGAGCGAAAACCCGCTCCAGAAAACCTGGAAGCGGAAAAAGAAAGGGAGCGCTTCTTCGATAGGACTCGTACTCGGTCCCATGCCGGTTTCGCATATGAAGCTCCTCCATCATGGCGACAGCGAGGATCACCAAGGTGGAGAGCAGCCAGGGTAGACTTGCGCTGATCCCCCAGGAGCGCCGGGGATACCTTCCTTGTTGGAGGAGGATGAAAATGCCGTAGCTCCACAGGATCCAGCCCAGGTACTGGGGGTGCCTGGAGATCCGATATACCCAGGCCTTGGCGACACCTTCCCCCCGAGCTCGAGCCCGCAGCCAAGCCAGGGTACCCAGGAAGAAGATCAGTAGCCCAGACCCGACAAAGAAGTAGACTATGACCCAATATCCGTTCATTCCGACCCGAGCGAATCCCCATCGCAGCAGGTCATAGGGGCCCTTGATCACTTCCCCCAGTCCCGACATGGCGAAAGAAACGTCCAAAACGGGGAGCCAGACCACGTTCAGGAGCCCAAGGCCCGCCAGGAAGAACATGACCCCGGCGAACTGGGCGAAGACAGGGAGCATGAAAGCCAAAGCCCCCAGAGCTGCGAGGCCGGTCTTCCTAGTCGCGAACCCTACACCGACAAGGAGAAGAACTGCCCCAAGGCATGCATACCCGATGGCGCGGAGGTGATAATGGGAAATGAAGAGTTCGGTCTTGAGCCGGTTTACCTCGTCTCCCTGAGAGTCGAAACCGGGAGTGGGCACATTCTCGATGAGGGCTCGATCGATCAGGTAGGGAAGTTCAACGGAGGCGAAGCTCAAACCGACCGTAAATACCAGGGCCAGGAAGACGAGAAATACGCTTTGGGACAACTGGCGGTTCATTGCGCACGCTCCGATTCGATTTCGCGTGCCCTCCCCACCTCAACCCGATGTCAGCGCGCCTCCCCCTTCATCCTCTTCCACCCCATACTCGACCATCGCCACCATCTCGTTCATGAGCTTTGTCAGCCTTCGCATACGGTTGTGCACACTGTGTTTGTAGATGCCCCGGGCCAGAGCCCAGGTACCACCCAATGCGACGAAAGGAAAAACCGTGGCGAAGAGGGCAGACCCGAGGGCCCCCAGGCCGACTCCGAAGCCAACGCCAAAGCCCAGGCCCGTGCCGCCTCCACCGACGATCCCACCGAAGAGTGAACCAGCCAGGTTCCCGTATCTCTCTTCGATGTTCAGTCGGGTTTGTCCCCGTTCGGCGCTAACCGTGACCAACAGGGCCCTCATTTTCGAGGAGTCCTCCGATTGCCAGGTCAGGGTGTTCCTCATGAGGGAGGGGTGGCCCATGCCGTCGGCGGCCCGTTGCAGGTGGGGAACCAGACTCTCGAGGGTGGCCTGAGTCGCCTCTCCCCTCACCACCCTTTCCAACTCGAAGACGGTGGGCGCCCCGAGGAACGCAGAGGACTGCGGTGCCAGCACGGTGACGCCGCTCGTGGGGGACTCCATCTCCAGGGCAGCTTGACGGACGAGAGCAGGGTTGATCCCGGCCTCGGATGCGATCGATTCGATCTCCTCCAGAGTGGGACCGTCCACGGGGGCCGGAAGGGAGGGTTTCTCGCTTTCCAGCTCGGCGGCCCGCTTCAAGAGCCGCTGAATCTCATCGTCAGTGTAGCGTCGGGAGGAGCCGGGGTTTTGAGTCATAGTGGGAGAAACGTACCCACAGGCCTGGGGGCTGTCGAGATCGACTTCTCTTCCCTCATCCCCCCCTCGGCAGCACCACCGGCCCGACTCCCAGCTCCTCGACCTTGGCGTTGAACGCAGCGAGGTCGGTGTCCAGTATGGCCTGGAGGCCGCCCCGGAGCATGGCCAGCTCCTCCTCTAGTTCGCTCACGCGTGCCAACTCCTGAGCTGTGGGCTGCCCGTAGGCCGGGGCCAACATCCCGTAGACATACCCGAACTGGTTCACGAGCTGGGGCGGGAAGTTGATCATGTCCTGCCCGGACTCTGCCTTGGTCTGGTAGAGCTCGACTTCGATAATCTCCAGGGTGGACGCCAAAGAGTCTGCCATCTCCTCTAGTTCGTCGCCGAACCCACCCTTTTCAGCCCGTTCCCCCAAAGCCTTGGCCTGCTCCCGAACCGCCTGGATGGTCTCGATTGCCGCATATCCCTCCTCCATCCTCTGACGGATTCTGAACCCCAGATCCCGTTGCTCCTGTAGCTGGGCATCGGTCACGTGGGAAAGCCTCGGGTCCTTCCGGACTGTCAGGGGTTGGGTCTGGCTCCAATCCCCCGCCGTGAGGGTCACCTGGTATTCCCCGGGGACCACCGTGGGTCCACCGTTGTAACCCATGTAGTTCAAAACCCCCTCGGGCGTTTCGAGGCCCGGGTAGGTCAGGTCCCACACAAACTCGTTCATTCCGGCCTCTGCCGGCAGTTTCCTGTCCTCCTCGGACTCGGGCTCGCGGTGGAAGGTCCGAACCTCGACACCCTGGCGGTCGGCGAAGGTCAGAGTGACCTCTGTATCGTCCTCTGGCTCTTCTGCCAGGTAGTACCTGATCAAGGCACCGTTGGGTGGATTCTGCATTGCACGTGCCCCACCCCTGCCGGCCCTCTGGAGCCGGTAGGTAAAGCCTGGCCGGTACAAAAGGGCCTCGGTTTCGTTGACGTCACCTGTCTCCCCGGACCCGTTCAACTCGTCTGCCAGCTGATGCAGCGGAGTAAGATCGTCCAATATCCAGATCGACCGGCCATGGGTGGCAACCACCAGATCCTGCTCCTTCACCTGCATGTCCGAGATCTGGGTCACCGGGAGATTCTGTCGGAAGGTCTGCCAGTGCGCGCCGTCATCGAAGGAGATGAAAAGACCGAAATCGGTCCCGGCATAGAGGAGGCCTCGACGACCCGGGTCTTCCCGAACCACCCGAACCGGATGGTTTCCGGGGATCCCGTTTGTGCCTGATGTAAGGAGGTCCCAGGACTGCCCGTAGTCGTCGGTTCGGTAGATCATGGGCCGATAGTCGTCCATTCGGTACCGCTGGACGGCCAGGAAAACCCGCCCGGGTTGGTGGGCCGATACTTCCAGGGTGTTCACCGTTCCGTCCACAGGGAGGCCCTCGGGCGTGACGTCTTCCCAGTCCCCTCCTCCGTTCATGGAGATCTGCACCCGTCCGTCATCGGTTCCGGCCCAGAGCACCCCGGCCGTATGGGGGGACTCGACCAGAGAGAAGACGGTGGTGTAGACCTCCACCGACGTGTGGTCGTGTTGGAGTGGGCCTCCCGGAAGAGGCTGTTTCGATTCGTCATCGGTCGTAAGGTCCGGGCTTATGACCTCCCAGCTCATGCCTTGGTTCGTGCTCTTCATCACCCTTTGGGAAGCGGTGTAAAGGGTGTTGGGATCGTGGGGGCTGAAGACGATGGGAAAATTCCACTGGAATCGATCGGCGAGGTCCTTCGGTGCCACACCATCCACCAGAACCGGAGCCGGCATCACCTGTCGGGACTCGCCGGTTCTCCTGTTCACCCGGTCAAGCATTCCGTTGTAGCAACCGGCGTAGTAGACATCGGGGTCCTGGGGATCGACGGCGATGTGCCCGCTCTCGCACCCGCCCACGCCGTACCATTCCTCGTAAGGCGTCAGGCCCCCGGACGATCGGCTCGGGAGGGAGATCGTGCTGTTGTCCTGCTGGGCCGCGTAAACCCGATAGGGAAAGCGATTGTCGGTGGTCACACGGTAGAGCTCGGCCGTCGGCTGGTTCAGAAGCGTGCTCCAACTGTCTCCAGCCGTCAGGCTTACCTGAGCTCCACCGTCGTTCCCAACCACCATGAAACCCGGGTTCTCGGGATTCACCCAGAGGTCGTGAACATCCCCGTGGGGAACGCTGATCCCCTCCCAGGTCGTGCCGGCATCGATGGACCGGTAGAGCCCGGTATTCATGGCATACACCGTGTTCTCGTCCCCCGGGTCCGCCACGATATGCGAGTAGTACCAGTGACGCTGTCTGAGCCGCCGATCCCGGTTCACCTTGGTCCAGCTCTTCCCTGCATCGTCCGACCGGTACACGCCGCCGTCCGGGTCATGGGCACTCACGATGGCCCAGACCCGATCCGGATTGGCCGGAGAAACCGTAACTCCGATCCGGCCAGTGAGTCCCTGGGGCAGACCTCCGGCCAGCTTTTCCCAGCTGTCGCCTCCGTCGGTTGTCTTGTAGATCCCGCCATCCTCGGAAGCGTCGATCAGCGTCCATGGCTTTCGCTCGGCCCGCCACATCCCAGCGTACAAAACCCGAGGGTTCTCCGGATTCATGGCCAGGTCCACCGCACCGACACTGTCATTGGCGAACAGCACCTTTTCCCAGCTCTCGCCTCCGTCCAAGGACCGGAAGACACCCCGTTCCTCGTTTTTCCCAAAAGCGTGACCGAGAGCGGCGACATACACCCGGTCGGGGTCGGAGGGATGAACCCGGATTCGACCGATCAGGCCGGCGTCGGGAAGGCCCTTGAAGTCCCAGGAATCACCGGCATCGGTGGAGCGATACACGCCCCTTCCATCCTGGACATTCCCTCGGATCCCGGCCGATCCCGTGCCGACATAGACGACGTTCGGGTCGGACGCAGCGACTTCCACGGCTCCGATCGAGGAGACTTCGAAGAAGCCATCGGAGATGTTTTCCCAGCGTTCGCCTGCGTCTGTGGTCCTCCACACGCCTCCACCGGTAGTCCCCTGGAAGAAGGTCAGCGGCTCCCCTGGGATTCCGGTAACAGCCGTAGACCGACCACCCCTGAAAGGCCCGATAAGCCGGAATTCCATTGCCGAGAACATGGACGAATCGACGAGTTGGTTGGCAGGGTCATCCCACCCACCAGGCCCGGTCTGGGCTTGGGTGACTTGGGGACCAACGGCGACGAGACAGAAAAGAGCGGACAGCACACGGATGTTCATTCCGGTTTCCTTCCGGGAGCAGGCTGCAGGCATGATCATCGATCTTGGGGAAGCTAACCCCCGTCGGTTTCCCTTGCTCCCCCTCCCAGGCAGATCTATCCTGCAAATCAGATCCCTGACCTTCCCGACCAGGAGGCCCCCATGGCCATGGAGAACGTCTACCGACGCCTTCAGGAGCACATCGACAACATGCCCATCGCCTATCCCGCCACCGAGTCGGGCGTGGAAATCCGGCTGCTGGAGCATCTGTTCACGCCGGAAGAGGCGGAGATGGCACTTCACCTGAGTGCCGTTCCGGAGCCTGTCGAGAAGATCCACCGAAGGGCCAAAAAGGACGGGATAAACTACGGAGATCTGAAGAAGGGTTTGCGACGTCTGGCCAAGAAGGGTGCCATCATCGGGGTCAGGATAAAAGGCGAACCGGCGTACTCCAAGGCCATGCTGGCAATAGGTATGTTCGAGTTTCAGGCGGGGCGGATCACGAAGGAATACCACGAAGACTTTCGGCAGTACATGGACGAAGGGTTCGCCGAGGCGATCTTCACCAAGAAGACCGGTCAGATGAGGACCATCCCCATCAACGAAGAGGTGCTGCCGGAGCGACGGATCGGCACGCACGATGGGGCCAAAGAACTGGTCATGAACTCCCAGGGCCCCTTCGCCGTCATCCCGTGCGTCTGTAGAGACGGAATGGACCTCGAGGAAAGCTCCTGCCAGCAGACGGAAATTCGGGAGACCTGTCTGCTTATGGGTGATTTCGCCGACAAGATCGTCGGCACCGGTGTCGGGAAGGCACTCACCAAAGAAGAGATGGTGGGGATGCTGGACCGGGCCCACGAGGTGGGGATGGTCATCCAACCCCAAAACACGCAGGACCCCCACTTCATTTGCTGCTGTTGTGGATGTTGCTGTGCCGTTCTGACCACGGCAAAGAAGCTGCCCCGCCCAGCGGAATATTTCGACGCCAACTATTTCGCCGAAGTCGACGAGGATCTTTGCACGGAATGCAGAATCTGTTCCGACCGATGCCAAATGGACGCCATCGCTTTCAACGGCGGTCCGTCCCAGGTGGATTTGATGCAGTGCATCGGATGTGGTCTCTGTATCTCCACCTGCCCCGAGGGCGCCATCCAGCTATATGAAAAAGCGGATGTCAAAACGCCCCCCAGAACCCAGGACGCCCTCTATTTACAGATCATGCGGGAGCGTATTGGGTCCTTAGGCATTGCGAAACTCGCCGCCAAGAAGGTGCTGGGAATGAAGATCTGAGGGGACCCGTGGCGGGACCCTGCGGGACCAGCTTATGCATTTCCGGAGCAGCTAACTCGCCGGCGCCCTCACTCGTCCCCGTAGCCAGCGAGACCACAGGTCCACCCCCTCGCCCGTCTTGCATGAGACCTCGAAGAGGGGCGCTTCGGGATTCAGCCTCCTCATTCTCCTTTTGAAACTCTCCAGGTCGAAGTCGAAGTAATCCAGAACGTCGGTCTTATTCACGATAAAAGCGTCGGCGGTCTTGAATATCTTCGGGTACTTCAGGGGTTTGTCGTCTCCCTCGGGGACACTCAACAACGCAACATTCAGGTGTGCTCCCGTATCGGAGCCAACAGGACAGATGAGATTCCCTATGTTCTCGAGGAAAAGGAGATCGAGGGACTCGAGGGAAAGGGCATCCAAGCCTTTCTCCACCATGGCTGCAGTCAGGTGGCACGAGCCGCCTGTCTTGATCTGGACTGCCGGCACTCCCTCCTCTGCGACCCGCTCGGCATCCACGGCAGAGTCCACATCTCCTTCAATTACGGCAATCCTGAACTGGTCTCGAAGCTGCTCGATGGTCCGAACGATAAGGCTGGTTTTCCCCGAACCAGGCGAAGACATGAAGTTGACCAGGAAGATGCCCTTGTCGTCGAGGCCGGCCCGGAGCTTGGTTGCCCGCCCCTTGTTCTCGGCCAGAATCTCTTCCTTGATGTTGATCAGGGTGACGTCACTCATCATTCAGCCTCCATGCTTTCCACCGTGTAGGCCGTTCCACCCACGATTGACCCGTCGCGAGATCCACAGAGGGGACAGGCGGCAGTTTCCAGCTCCTCTCTGGTCGCAGTGAACTCTTTCGAGCAGGGCTCACAAAGAAAGGTCAGCTGAGACCGGTGGACCCGAAGTTCGGCTCCTTCCGCCGGTGTGCCCTTACTGAGGTGGTCGAAGTAGCTCTGAAGCCATTCCGCTTCCAGATCGCTCAGCGCCCCAATGGAAAGGTCGATGGCATGGACCTTTTTCACACCCTGGACTTCGGCGTGACGGAGCACGATCCCGAGGATGCTCTTGGTCACCGGAAGCTCATGCATGGTCCTCGCCTTGGGCGTCGGGCTGGGCGTATCGGCCTGAGAAGGTTCCCATGTGACTTTCGGAACGCCCCATTGTCAATAAGTTGTCTGTATTCTCACGAAAACCCAAACCGCCCGAGTGGCGGAAGACCGAGTCCCCCCTTAAGGAGGAGCACCGTGCTAAAGGAGTTCAAGGAGTTTGCCGTCAAGGGCAACATGCTCGACATGGCAGTGGGCATCATCATCGGTGCAGCTTTTGGCACCATCATCAAGTCCCTCGTGGATGACGTCATCATGCCCCCCATCGGGATGATGCTGGGCGGCGTCGACTTCAAGGAGTTCTTCCTCACCCTTGGCGACCCCGCCGGCGCTCCTTTCACTACGCTGGCCGCAGCCCAGGAAGCTGGCGCCGTGACGATCAACTACGGCCTGTTCATCAACGCCCTTATCTCCTTCATCATCGTGGCTTTCGCCGTCTTCATGGTGGTCCGGAGCTTCAACAGGATGAAGAAGGAAGAGGAGGTCGCAGAGGAAGCACCAGCCGAGCCCGAGCCCACCGCAGAAGAGACCCTCCTGACGGAGATCAGGGACCTGCTGAAGGCCCAGGGTTAAGACCTGAGCGACCCTTCTCGGTCCTGGTCGTTCGCGACCGGGCAAGTAGGGGAAACAGAGAGGCCGGCGGAGCACCCCGCCGGCCTCTTTACTTCCCCCCAGCAACCTGGGCCCGATCCAAAATGAAGCCGACGGCTCCCGCGTCGGCGTTATCCCCCTTCTGAAACGTCGGTAACCGCTCCGAGTGCGTCGGCCCTGTCCCGGGCCGCCCGGACACGGGGTTGGAGTTCGGGGTCGGCGTCGGCCCAGTAGTCGGCAAAGATGGCAGAATGTTCTGCAGCCTTCGCCGGCTCCCCAAGAGCCTCGAGTACCTTCCCCAGACGTTCGTGGGCCATGATGCGTTGGAAGGGCTCGCCAATGAAGTCGTTGGTGCCGCCCTCGAGAGCCTTCAAATACAACTCCCTTGCCTCAGGCCAGCGTTCTGCCCTCTCGGCAAACAGGGCTCGGGGCCACACATAGCAGCCTGAACAGTTGATCTCCCGCGTTAGCTCATTCAGGGCGTCGAGCCCCTGGCCAGGATCCGTTCGGCCAGCCAGGATCGCCCCCGCTGCCTTCCGGGTCTCTTCGAATACCGGCCCCGAGGAGGAGGGGATCCGATCTGCCTGCCACCTCCTGAGCATTCTGTCTACCTCTTCGGCTTCGCCCAGGGCTGCAAGCACCCGCAAAACTCCCGTGTAATCCCGAACCTCCGGGGCGATGGAGTCCAGAACGGCGTTCAGATCGAAACGGGAATAAACATTGGCGGCCTGGTCCTCTCGGTCCAAGGCCAACTCCAGACCTATGGATGTCAGTTCCAGGAAGAGCACCTGACTCCAATCACCGATGGCCTCCATCTCCTGAACACCTTCTGCCGTCGACCTGTTGGCCTCCTGGATATTCCCGGCCATGGCTGCCCCCAACCGGGAGATTAGGTGGCCGGCGGACCTCCACCCCCCCTGCGCTTCAGGAAGAGCGAGAAGATGGGCTCCCGCCGCTCTGGTCGCTTCGGCGTCTCCCCGGAAGGCCGCCAACTGACAGTTGATCCAAGCCGTCCAGAGGGTTCGCCCCGGATAACGGGCCTCGAGTTCGGCGAGGGCTTCTTCGGCTTCCTGGTGCCGCCCCGCCTGGGCCAGGTACCCGGGAAGATTTGTGTAGGCAGACGAGCTGGCGCCGGGTCCATTGACGGCTCGCTGAAGGGCCTCCACCGCCTCATCGAGCCTGGCCTTGCCCAGGAGGGCCAAAGCGAGGTTGTTCAGCGAAGTGCGGTCGTCCGGGTTCTTCTCCAGGATCGTCTGGTAGGCCCGGATCTCAGCGTCCACATCCAGCGTGGCAAGATTATGGTAGTAGGCCACAGCCAAAAGCCGCTCCCGTTCCGTAAGTCGGTCTCGGAGTTCGTAGGCCCGGGTAGCAGCCGCTACCTGGTCGGAAAGGGACCGCCCTGAGTTCTGCATCAAGACCGCCAACCGGCGGTAAGCCATGGCAAAAGCGGGATCCAGATCAATGGCCTCTTCCAGAGCGGCGATGGCTCTCTGATACTCCGTTTGATCAGCCAGGCGATCAGCCTCTGCGTACTTCCTCAGAGCCTCCAGAGAAGATGTGGTGACGTCCTCGAGGGGTTCCTCGGATTTTATGCTTCTGAGAGACTCCCCGGCCTTCTCCCTTATGTCCTGCGAAAGTTTGTCGATGGCGTCGATGACTTCATCGGGACCTCTGGCTGACTCACGGAAGGTGGCCAAGGTGCTGCCGGACTCCGCTCCGATCAGAGAAGCCACGAAGAGGTAACCGCTTCCGGCCGAGCCGACCGTCCCCTGTACCACAGCCTTGAACCCGTCTCGAATCGCTACCTCCCGGGCCAACTCGGCATCGAGAGTCTCGTCACCGGTTCGGCCCATCCTTCGAAGGGCGTCCTGTACCCGACCTGGCTCCACCAGCGTCATGATGGACGAGCCTGCCAGATCGACCCTCAGGGCCTCGGTAACCATCTCCCCCAAGGCTTCGTCATCAGAGGTGTTCTGGAACTCGGCGAGGACCACTGCGTCCCCTTCCTCGAAGACCCCCTGCGCGGCCAAAGACCCCACCGGCCCCACCCCCGTCGACCACATGATGAAGTAGACGACCACCACGATGCCCAGGAGACCGAACGCCGCGAATCCCCCGGCGATGGCGTTTCTCCAGGTAAAAAGGCCTTTCACGCCCCCAGGGGAGGGCGGAACCGGAGAATCGCCCTGGTTTGAGCCCTGCCCGGAGGAGGAAACCACATGGGGGTCCGCAAGGTCGTCATCCGTCCCGACGGAAGGAGAGACAGGATTGGAGGCAGCGTCCTTCTCCTCTGCCTGCTTCCCCGGCCGACCCTCCTGAACCACGGCTGTCGCCAGCACGACGGGCAGGCCGATGATGAGGAGGATGAGGGCGAAGGGTTGGGCCCAATCCGGTAATCCCGCGCTCTCCGTGATGATCTCCACCACCTGTAGAGCGACCCAAGAGGCCACCATGTACACGGAAAGCACCTGCCAGAGGGACCGGCGGTGTGCTTCGTGAATAAGCTGTCGCATGCGATCCATGCAGCTGGCTCCTAGCCTTCTGGTTGTGCTTCGGAACGATGACAGGCGCCCGGGTGGGCACCTGCGGGAATGGGGGAAGAGCCCTCCCCCACTTCGATTTGCTGATCAAGAACCCTGATGTTGCCCGATTGTTCAGGCCAGAAAGGGATCAACCCCTGGCCGGACCCAGGTCGGGTCCGTAATCATCCACCTCCGGCAGAGCCGAGAAGTCCACCAAACCCGCTTCGATGGCCGATCTAAACCGTCCGGCCGGATCCTCCTCGACGATCCCGGGCCGCAAGTCCGCAAGGCCCCGGATCGGAACCGTTGTGGAGGTGCCCTTCAGAGGGTTGTAGAGGTAGCGATAGCTGGTTCCCAGGATCCCCTGATTCCACATGTATCGCCAACCGCGAACGACGAAGGGACAGAAGTCGTTGAAGCAGAGGTAGAGAAAGTCATTCGGCCAGTCGATGCATGGATCGTCGGGGACTTCCCACTTGCTTAGCCTTTGCTGGCAGTGGGGACATTCCATGGTTTCGCCGACATGTTCCTTTCGAGCTTGGACCGCCGCCCAATCCGTATCCAGCTGAGCAGGATCACGGAGTACGAGTCGGTTCCGTCGATCCAGGACCAGCCCCTTCTTCTCGGCGAAGACGGCGAAGATCGGATCGCTGGGGACCCCGAGGGAGAAGTAGCGATCGTCCTCCGGTCTGGGTAGCCCCATGGAAATGAAGTACTCGGAGCTGGCGAAGGCCCCGGAATCACGGAAGAACGCCTCAACGATCCCGAGCCGCTCCTCCTCCCTGGCGTCCTCCCACACTCTCACGACTTTCGGAGGGAACCACCGAGTGGAGAACACGACCAGGAAGATCCCCCCGGGCTTGAGCACCCGGCCCACCTCTTCGAACACTTCGACCGGTCGCGTCAGATACTCGACGGAGACCACGTTCAAGACCACGTCGAAGGTACCATCTGCAAAGGGGAGAGTAGGATCGGCGTTGAGGTCCTTCACCACCCAATCGGTCAGGCTCGGGTTTGCCCTCAACTCCTCCTCGTTCATCCCCAACCCCGTGACCTTCGAGAACCGTCTCCGGGAGGGAAGGTGGGAATCCACCGAGGCCATGAGATCGAGGACAACCGGATCGTCCTCCACGATCAGCCCGGCCACAAGGCGCTCCACCGTGTTCAGGGCGGTTCTGTCCAGATGGGACACTAGGCGGGGCTGCTGGTAGAAAGAAGCGTCTGCGCTTTCGTCTTCCCGCCGGAAAGCGTCATCGCGCTGAAGAAGGGCCTTGGCGAACCGAGGGTCGGTCCGGCCGTCGGGGGAGGGACTCATCTATATCTACCCAGTCATCGAAGCTCAAAGGTCTTATGCGGAGCTTTCGATTACACCGGGGCGACCGGAGGGATCCCGGCTGGTCCTCCCTCAGGACCTCAATGGGGTCCGAACCGGGAGGCCCTTCGGCCCGGCAGCCAGTCCTCCGGAAGAGCCACGGTCAGTAGCGGGGGACACAGGCCGTCAACGGCCCCCGAAGGTCAGGGCAACCAGAGTGTGGTGTTGGGAAAGAACCGGGCCCAGGCGAACCAAAACGCTACGTATGCCTCCGAAACCTTCGGCAAACGCTCCCCGACCAGGTCACCTGACACGGCCTCCCCGTCGAGGGCCCACTCACTTCCGGTCTGCCGGTCGACGTACCGGCCTCCCTCTACCGCGAAGGTCAGCTGCTGACCCTGAACGGTCGGCCGGAATGCCACGGCGCCGTCCGCCACTCCGTCCCAAAAGACCACCACCGGCTCACCGCCCGATATCTCATGCACGACGCTGCGGATCCCGGGTCGTCCCAGGGCGAGGAATGGGAAGGCGATCCCCCCACCGTTTTCGCCGGGGATCCCCAGGACTCGCTCCTTCGGCTGGCGCCGGATGTCGTGATCTCCCTGGGGATAGAGGGTCTCGGGATTGTCGAGGGCTTCGTATCCACCGTAGGGGTAGCGCCGGTAGTCCCTGGAGTAGCCCGTGTCCTCGCCGATCACCCTGGTATCCGGGTGGAGAGAGCGCCACCCATCCCAGGTCATCTCCACCGCCGGATACCGGGCCAGGGCAACCCCGCTCTGAGGGCCACATTTGGCCTCGCCGAGCATCTGGGACCAGAACGATACGTCGGTCCCGTTCGGCGCCCGATCGTACATGATCAGATTGTTGTCCAGAAGGAGCCCCGATACTCCCAACTCCGCTCCGCCGGCGGGGTTCCGGTCGAAAACCAGGCTCGAGCCGGTCAGAGGACAGTAGGTGACGGCCAAAGGGGTTCCGAGAGCATTAAAGTTCACGATCTCGTGCCACCAAAGGATGTTGTGCGGAACCGCGATGTACTGACCTGTGACCTCGATCCCGATGACGCGCTGGTGCCCCAGGATGTACTCGGCACGGCCGTCGTTCGCTGGCACCAACTCGGGGTCGGAGAGGGCGGGGATGCCGTCCCGGGGAACGCCGGTATCGTGAAGGCCAGCCACGTTGAGACTGCAGCTTCCGATCCGGTCCTCCACGGGACCGGATGAGAACACGCCGGTTTCGTCCGTGCAGCCGAAAACGGACAGGCCAAGGATCAGAAAGGGAATTGGACGCATAAGGGGATAATCCCCCACGCAGCGTGCAGGTTCCCGCCAAACCCGGGAGCCCAGCGGGAACCACCCGGGCCTTAAAGGGCTTATGAAAATATGCGCACGAACTCTCGTCGATCCGTTCAACGATGCCTTACCGCCTTCGTAGTGGCACCGGCCCTGCTCCTGGCCGCCTGCTCCGACGAGCCGCTAGGTCAGGAACTGGGCCCGGAGGATGACCCTGGTCAGACGGGGTCCTGCCTGTTGGATCTGGAGTTCTTTTCCAGCACGGGCGTGGTCCGGGATGGGATCCCCGCCCTTACTCAGCCCCTCTTTCTCCAGGGCACCCACCCGGACGTTCCGAGCTTCCTGAACCCAGAGGATCGGGTGATCGGCTACCTCGTCGGCGATGAGGCCTATGCCGTGCCGCATAGGATCCTCTGGTACCACGAAATCGCAAACCTGAGCGCTTCGGGGTTGAGCGCTACAGTGGACTTGGCCGTTACTTACTGCCCTCTCACAGGTAGCGCACTGGTGTTCGATCGGGCCCCCATCAACGGCGCCGAGTTCGGTGTTTCCGGGTTGCTGTACAAGAGCAACCTCATGATGTACGACCGGCGGAATCAGGTGTCCCTTTGGCCCCAGATGCTCGGGGAGGCCCGGTGTGGCCCGGGAACAGGGTCCAAACTCACGATGTACCCGTCCATTGAAATGACCTGGGCCGGGTGGCTGAGTCTCCATCCGAATACGCAGGTGCTCGGGGAGATCGCGTTTGAGAGGGACTTCGGACGGTATCCATATGGAGACTATGAGACGCGGGAGACTTTCGGATTCCCCATGCCCCCTTCCGATGGGCGACGACACCAAAAGGAACGGGTCCTAGGCGTACGTACCCCCGATGGAGGAGCCATCGCCCTTCCCTTCGGCTCCCTGGCCGCCAAGGGCAACCTGGCGGCCATCGCCATGAACCTTGGGCGGGACAGGGTCCCCTCGGTGGTGCTGTGGGACGAGTCTCGGCAGGCAGCCATGGCCTACAAGACGCGGGTGGGCGAGCAAGACCTGACCTTCCAGACTACCGGATCGGGTTTCCGAGATCTGGAGACGGAGTCCCACTGGACGGTGGACGGCAGAGCCGTCGACGGGACGCTGGCCGGGACTCTGTTGGAGCCGTCGGGAGAAGCTTTTGTCGCTTTCTGGGGCGCTTGGCAGGCCTTCCACCAGGACACGGACCTATGGGGACCGGGAAAACCTCCACCGACCCTGGAGCTCCGCCCAGGCGGATGACCTGGTCGAAGATGCCCAGGGTCTGCCGCGCCTTCGACCCTCAGCCAAGCTCTTTCACGAAGATGTTCCTGAAGTACACGGGCGCCCGGTCGTCATGGTTTTGCAGTCCGATGTACCCGCCCCGAGCGAAGTCTTCGACCTTCCCCCGCGGTTCTGCTTCCCAATCCAGGATAGCCTCACCGTTCAACTCGATCTGAAGCCGGCTCCCCACGAAGGTGATCTTGAAGTGGTTCCACTCCCCGGGTGGGTTCGATGCCAGGTGAGTCGGGGCTTCCGCGTCGTAGGCTGCGCCGGTCATGTGGATTCCCTCCCCGGCGTCGTAGATCTGGATTTCGAAGGAATGATAGATGTAGTCGTCGCTCGTGGGCACACCCGGAACACGAACAAAGACGCCGGAGTTGGTCTCTGCGGCGGTGCACATGAATTCCAACTCCAGGACAAAGTCGGTAAACTCTTTGCCGCTGTACCAGAAGAGCCCCATCCCCCCATGGGCCTCGAGGACGCCGGTAGCCGGGTCCAACTCGAAGTACCCTGGCCCGTAGTGGTTCCAGCCAGCCTTGTTGTACCGACCATTCCACATCCCAAGTAGCTGCTCATAACCCTCCGGGACCTGGGCCATGACCACCTCCGTCTCCGCCGTGACATCGGCTGCAGCGGCCTCTCCGGCTTCGGTCGTCGCCGGGCCTGTTTGTGCGGGTGAAACTCCTGCATCGGCAGTCGGCGCCTCGTCCGACCCGGCCCATTTGAAGATCCAGATGCCAGCCACGATTGCCAGGGCCAATCCCAGTTTTATTGCTCTCATTTCAGATCCCTTATGTGATGTTCAAGCCGCGGCCTACTCACAACCCGGGCCCACATTGGCTTACCCAGTTCTCTTCGGGTTCCATTCACCTCGAGCCACGGCCGGGACAAACTCCTCCAAACCAGGCGGCGGAAATTCGATCGTTCTGCCTTCTTCGGCGCTCATGTAAGCGGTCATGAGGAGCTCCGCAACGTTCACACCATCCTCGAAGTTCTCGTCAGGACGTTTCCCTTCCAGGAAGCACCGAACCATGTGCCGGTTCTCGCCCACGTACCCGTATTCGCTTTCCTCATCACTCACGACAGGCATGAGGCCGACTTCCGCGTTCTGCTTCTCCACCAGGTCTTCGCCAGCGTCTCCCTGGACTTCCCGGCTGAAGAAGACCTTGGGTCCTGAGTCCAAGGAGCTTAGGGACATGGAATACTCTGGACCCAACAGCTCCATGCTGAGGCGTAACCCTGCTCCTACGAAGCACCAGGAGGTCGTCGCTTCCACGATCTTCACGTTGCCGGCCCGATCGTAGTACTCGACCAAAGCCCGGGCAAAATCCTCCGAGGGTCGGTTTTCATAATCGAGCATGCCATCGCTTCCAAGGGCCAGAGCCTTCGCGTATTTGGGCTGCTGCCACTTCAGGCATGAGATCTGGGCCGTGACCTTTACGGGAGTCAGGGAGTCCCTGGGGGACCCTGGCGCCGTAAGGAGGTGTCGAGCCACTTCGACCGAGTGGCACATCATGTCGTTCAGGACTCCCCCGCCCTGCAACTCTCCTTCCCAGAACCACGGCATGTGAGGCCCGGAATGTTCCTCAGCTGCCCGAGCGAGGAACGGAGGCCCGGTGAGGGAGGCCCCCCGGGCCCAGAGAATCTCTTTCCCTCGGATCACCCCGGGCGAGAAAAGTTGGTTCTCCAGGTACCCATCCAGAACCCCTGCCCGTTTCACGAGCTCCAGCATCTTCCGGGCCTCCGCCGCAGTCCGGCCCAGTGGTTTCTCGCATGCGATCCCGACAAGATCGCCCTTTCCCGATTCCAAGGCCTGAACGATCTCTTCCATCACCTCCAAACGAGTGAAGTTCGGGGCGCAGATCCAGATGGCATCGATGGCGGGGTCGGCCACCATGTCGGTGATGGAATCGAAGGCCCGGGCTTCACCGACACCCAACGAACGGGCCAGAGCAGCCGCCTCCTGTGCCGAGTCATCGTCTCCACCCACCACGCCCAGCACATCCGCGTCTCGGACCCCCACAAAGGACCGGATATGGAACTTGCCCACGAAACCTCCCCCTACAAACCCGATTCCGAGCCTCTTCTGTGCCATTCCCGTTTCACCTCTTGTTTGGGGGGCCTCGATGGCCCGCTTTTTTTCCTCGACCCTCGCGGGTCTCGCCCTTACCTTCGAAACAACTCCGGACAAATTTCCCTTTTACGACCCAGCCATATCAGCTGGGAAGGAGTCTCTTATGCGCACATTGTCACTCGTACTCCTGGGCTTCCTAGCCCTCGGCTGTCAGCAATATGCCGAGGAGGCCGTGGAGGAGATGGCGCCGGATCGTTCCGCCCAGACCGTGGAAGCCGACTTCGAAGCTCTCAGGGCAGACTGGCAAGCTCTGGCCATCGCCGATGACGCCGCGGGCGTTGCGGACTATTACGCCGAGGACGCGGTCTTCACCGACGCCTACGGCAACATCTACAACGGCCGAGAAGCCATCCTGGGTTATCTCGAAGGGTCTTTTTCCACCGCCGGGGACCTGATGATCGAAACCACCGACATTGCATTCCACGGCGACATGGTGGCCGGTTACGGGACCTTCACCCAGACCGTGGCCGGGCCGGAGGGCGATATGACCATGACCGGCATGTGGCAAACGGTTTCGATGTATCAGGCCGATGGATCGGTGAAGATCCTTTTCCACCAATCCATGCTCCCGGCGGAACCGCCCGAGATGTAGACCCGCTTCAAACAGCTGGGCACCGGACGCAAGCAGCGTCCCCGAGGGGCTGGATCTCGCACGGATCCGGCCCCTCGCACTTCCTTTGCGCTACGCCGGCACCGGCGTCTCTCCCGACCTGGGTTCTTCCCTGAAGAAGAGAAGGAAGGCCACTGCACACAGCATGGTCAGGGCACACGGCACCAGGAATACCCCCGTCCAATTGGTTCCCATGTCCGTTGTGAAGATCTCCTGCACTTTCCCGGCGAAGAGGCTACCCAGGAATCTCCCCAAACCAAGTGCCACGATGGCAATCATGCTCTGGGCAGACGCACGGATGTCCGGGGGAGCCACCTTGTCCACATAGATGAAGGCCGCAACGAAGAAGAACACGTAACAGAAGCCGTGGAGGGCCAGGGAAGCGATGACGAGCAAGGGCGGGCCCCCGATGGCGAAGATCACGTACCGAATGGGCCAGGCTACTACGCCAATAGCCAGCGTCTTCCGCATCCCGTACAGCTTCAAGGCCCACGAGAGCACGAAGGCCATGACGAAGATCTCCGCGACCTGGGCGATGGTCATGACAGCCGGGAGGTTTGCAGGCGAAACTCCAATGGACTCGGATTGGAGGAACGGAGCCGTGAGAATGTAGAAGAACTCCAACTCCGTGGAGACCACGAAGGTGATGGCGACGAAGATGGCAAACTGCTTCGCCTTCAGCATCTTCAGGGACTCGAGGAAAGCCCACGGTTTCACCCCCTCCTTGGACGGGGGCGTCTTGGGGAGCATCAGGGCCTGAAGACCCATGACGATGGAGAACACACCGGCCAGGAAAAGCATGTCCCCGCCCATCAACATCCCTTCACCCCCCGCCGTTCTCCACCCGGACAGGGCAAGGCCTGCCGCGATCCAACCGATAGTACCCCACACCCGAATCGTGCCGAACTCCTTCTCGGAGTCCTTCAGATTGATCATTGCCACCGAGTTGGTCAGGGCCAGCGTGGGGGCATAGAGGAGGCAGTAGAGGAACATGATCCAGGCCATGGTGGCGAAGCTGGTGGCCTGGGCGCAGAAGATGAGTAGGACGCCTCCCGTGAACTGAAGAAAGGCGATGACCTTCTCCGAGGAGAAGTACCGGTCCGCCAACTGCCCCCCGATGAAGGGCGACAGTATGGTGGCCAGGGGGAGAAGAGCGTAGATGGCTCCGGCCTGGAACCCGGTGAAGCCCAGGTCGTCGAGGAGATAGACGGAGAGGACCGGGGCCCATGCCCCCCAGATGGCGTACTGGAGGAACATCATGATACCGAGGCGCGTCTTGGCGCTCATACGATTCTCCGGGCTACCGGGTCCCATTCCACCTGGCGCTTCTCAAGGTAGGAACGGGTGGCCATGTGGCAGGAGATCGCTTCTTCAAACCCACGCTCGATGTTACAGCTGGTGTCTCCGCCGTTTCGGATCACGTCGAGCCACTCGGCGATGTGGAGGTGATAGGCGTTCACCAACCGTCCGCCCCTGTAGGTGTAGAGGAGCCCCCGCCGAGCGAAGTACTCCGCCGTGGCCGAGGTGAGGGCGTCCAGACCGGTGAAGCCGGGCTGGAAGGTGAACATGGGCCGGGACGTTTCGATGATCCCCTCGTCGATCTTCTCTCTGAACCGAGTCGAAGACCCTTCGGCCCGAATCGAGAGGCCGTTATCCACTTCCATGGTGGCGTCGTGACCCATGAAGACCTGCCCCCGGTACAGGCTGTTGGCCAGCGTGGAGCTGTACATCATGGTGAGGTCACGCTCGGGGTACTCGCACACCGCCTGCCACACGTCGGGTACCTCCC
>JABDNZ010000085.1 GCA_013043565.1 Gemmatimonadota bacterium
CCCAGACCCACTCCACTTCATGTCTTTCGGAGACCCGAACCAACTCCTGCCAGAGCTTCAGGTTCTTGATGGGTCCGCCTTTTCTCTTCCACCCTCTGGCTTTCCAACCCGCTACCCAGGACGTCATCCCGTCGACAAGGTATTTGCTGTCCGAGACGAAACGGACTCGGCAGGCCCGTTTGAGGCGGGAGAGGCCCTCGATGGCGCTTCGTATGGCCATCCGATTGTTCGTGGTAGCCTTTTCGGATTCCCAGAAATCTCGCCGCTCCCACTGATCCCCCTTCCAGTACTCCACCAGGCCGGCGGCCCCTCCGGGGTTGGACCGGTCCTGGAACTGGTTCCCAAGGCAGGATTCGTCCGCGTGGATGATCACTCGGGGAGGATGGAGGTCCGGACTCGATGGATCAGCTTCGGTTCTTTGTGGTCCTGGCATCGGGTCCCGGGGGTTCGGGTAACGAGCTCCTGCATGACGGGTTTAGGGAACGCCGTGCAGGAACATACTCCTCGGTCCGGCTTGACGACCAGAGACGGGATCCTACATTCCCGCCGGACATTCCTCTCAGAATCGGCTACTCGTGACGACCTTCTCTACCTCTCAACCGGCCTACCTCCTTCTGGAAGATGGTCGTTCTTTCCCTGGGACGACCTACGGTGCGTCGGGGCTCGCTTTGGGCGAAGTGGTTTTTAACACTTCCATGTCGGGGTACCAGGAAATCCTCACGGATCCCTCCTACACCGGCCAACTGGTCACCATGACCTACCCTCTGATCGGGAACTACGGGGTGAACCGGTTCGACGAGGAGTCGGACGGCCCCAAGGTTTCGGGGTTTGTGGTCCGGGAAGGATCCCGCATGTACTCCTCGTGGCGGGGAGAGGGCGGCCTCCACGACTACTTGGAGGCCCATGGGGTGGTGGGGATCGGAGGGATCGACACGCGGGCCCTGACCCGGCATATCAGAGCTGAGGGGGCCATGCGGGGAGCGATCGCCCCCGGGTCGGAGCCTCCTGCCGAGGTCTTGGCACGGGTTCAGGCCCACCCCCGGATGGAGGGCCTGGACCTGGCCTGTGGCGTTTCCACCGACCGGCGGTACGAGGTCCCGGCGGTGGGGGAAGAACGATTCCACGTCCTGGCCTTCGACTTCGGCGTGAAAGCCCACTCTCCCAAACTCATGTCTGAGCTTGGATGTCGCGTAACGGTCCTGCCGGCAGAGACGTCCACCGAGGCGATCCTGAAAGAGGACCCCGACGGCCTCTTCGTCTCGAACGGTCCGGGAGACCCGGCCATGGTCGAAAAGGCTCAGGACGCCATCTTGAAGCTTTCAGAGGCCGGGATCCCGGTCTTCGGGATTTGCCTGGGCCACCAGCTCATAGCGAGGGCTTTCGGGGCCAGAACCTACAAACTCCCGTTCGGGCACCATGGAGGGAATCATCCGGTCCGGAATCTTGACGGAGGAGCCGTCGAGATCACGGCACAGAACCATGGATTCGCCGTAGAGCAGCGGAAGGACGGGAGTATCCCCGGAGCCCCCGACCTTCGCACCACCCATGTGAACCTCTACGACGGGACGGTCGAGGGGATTGCCCATCGGGACCGACCGGTCTTTTCGGTTCAGTACCATCCCGAGGCGGCCCCGGGGCCGCATGATAGTCGATACCTTTTTCGGCAATTCCTCCAAGCCATGGAGCGGTGCCGAACGTCTTCATGAGGACCTGGACGACCTTAGCCCGGGGCCTCTCGGATCGACCTGGTCCTGACAGACTTGACGGTTTGGGGAATCGGACGTTACCCTGCTCCCCCTCATGTGGCCGGATAGAGCTTACCTCATCCTGGCCACGGACTTAGAAGGAAGTGGCAGGCTCGGTGGAGCCGGCTTCCAACCCTTTCCCAGGTGGCATCGGGGGGCGAGTCCCCTCCTGGAGGAATGGATGACCAAAGCGGACCTAGTGGAGCAGGTCGCAGAGGCGATTGGCCCCGGAATTACGAAAAAGGACTGCGCTCTGGTGGTGGATGGGTTCTTGAACGCCGTCAAGCTGGCGCTGGCCGAGGGAGAGAACATCGAGATCCGTGGGTTCGGGACCTTCAAGGTTCGGAGCCGAAAATCCCGCATGGCCAGAAACCCTCGGACCGGCGACCCCGTTGAGGTCCCGTCCCGCTCGGTCCCGGTTTTTAAACCGTCCAAACACTTGAGGGCCCGGGTGGCCGGCTTGGATCGGGTTCTCCCCTACTGAGATCGGATCCGGGAGGGTTTCGGCTGGCAAGCGCTGGCGGGCCTCGACCGATCTCGCAGTTCCATAGGTTCAGGATGGAGCCGAGGCTCACGCAGCCTGCGGCTCTCTCTTTTTAACAAATCCTTGCTCTGACGCGTCAGAATACACGGTGAAGGACACGCTTTCGAAGACGCAGTTTCCGATCCAGCCCGGTCCGGAGCCGGACGGCGAGTTGGTCGCCAAGGCAAAGGATGGGGATCTGGAAGCCATGGACCAGCTCATCTCCAGGCATCACGGCAGTGTATTCCGGACGGCCGTGGGAATCCTGGGTGACGAGGACGCGGCATCGGACGTAGCTCAGGAGACGTTCCTAAAGGCCTTCAAGGGTCTCGGAAAATTCAGAGGAGATGCCTCGTTCAAGACCTGGGTTTTGGCGATCGCCGCAAATGAGGCGAGAGGGTTCCTCAGGAAAGCCGGGCGAAGAAGAGAGCTTCCTTTGGAGAAGGTCGGGCCGGTTTCCTCGGAGGAAACGCCGGTCGATGAAACCATGGCGCGGGAAGAGGATACCAAACGTATGAGGGAACTACTCTCCCAGCTTCCGGAGAAACAGAGG
>JABDNZ010000094.1 GCA_013043565.1 Gemmatimonadota bacterium
TCCCACCGCTCCCACCAGCACCGTCGGCACCGGTCTGGACTCTCCTGAGCAGGGCCCGAACCCTGGCCAGAAGTTCCGCGGTCGAAAAGGGTTTGGTGACGTAGTCGTCCGCGCCGAAATCGAACCCCAAGACCACATCCGACTCCTGGCTTCGAGCTGTCAGGATCAGGACTGGGAACCGATGGCCCGTAGTCCTGAGTTCCCGGAGAACGTCGAAGCCACTCTTTTGGGGGAGCATGATGTCCAGGATCAGGAGGTCCGGCGTGTTTTCCTTCGCGGAAGCGAGACCGGTTTCCCCCTTGTTCGCCACTTCGACCTCGTATCCCTCGAATTCCAGGACCTTGCGAAGTCCGAAGGCCAGGTCCTCGTTGTCCTCGACCACCAGGATTCGGGACATCGGCTAACTCCTCACTCCTGTCCCACCCTCAGGTGGGATTCTTCCGACAGGGTCGTTCATTCCGTCTTCGGGCATGGGCAAGCGGATGACGAACCTCGCGCCTCCATCCCTTCCCTCCTCTACCAGGGCGGCACCTCCCGATGCCTCCGCCAACTCGGCCACGACTGAAAGACCGATCCCGCTTCCCCGCACCTGCCCCTCCATGTCCCGCTCGAGACGATGGTAGGGATCCCAGATCCGAGAACGCTCTCCCGCCGGGATCCCGGGTCCCTGGTCCTCCACCGAAATCCGGACCCAACCTTCCCCTCCCCCAGCCGCGATCCGGATCCGCTGGCCTTCCGGACCGTATTTCAGCGCATTGTCCAGGAGATTCGCCAACATGCGGTGCAGCCCGCTCCGGCTCGCCGATACTTCGAGGGTGGGAGGGCTGACGACGATTTCCAGCTCACACCCCTTCGACCGAACCAGGGGATCGAAGGCTTCGGTCAGATCCCCGATTGCCTCCTCCACCAGGATTCGCTCCGCCGCGCCGCGGGATCTGGGTGCACGTCCCATCCGCGAGAAGTGGAGAATGTTCTCCACGAGGTGTGTCAAACGCCGAGCCTCCCGATTGATGACTTCTGTCGACCGGAACCTCTCCTCGTCCGTTCGGAGCTTCCCGTCCGCCAAGAGCTCCGTGAACATTCGGATATGAGTCAGGGGGGTACGGAACTCGTGGGAAACCCCTGAAATGAAGTCGTCCCTGACCTGAGCCAACTCCTCCTCTTTCCGAATCTGGATAAACGCCGCGATCCCTACCCCCACCGTCATGACCATCAACGCCAGGAGGAGTGGCAGCCGGGCTCGTGGGAGGCCCCCGATCACCAAGGTCGACGCGGCGTCGGGTCTTACACCGACTTCGATTATCAGCCCGCCGTATTCCCTCGAGAGGGTATCCGAAACCACAACCACATCGGGGGTGTGGATCGGAGAGAGGAACACGGGGATGCCGTCTCCGGTGCTGACAGCCAGGTGGAGGAGAGAATCGTTTGGCTGACCTCCGACCACCGCCTCCGGGAGGAGCGCTCCACGGCGATACCAGCTGTCGAAAAGCTCGGAGGAGGAATCCAGGCTTGCCTGGAGAACATAGATGGCCCGGCCGGCGCCTTCCTCCCCAGTTCGGTCGAGGGAGGCGTTGAAGAACAGGACGGAGGGTTCACTCAAGCCCTGAGATGCTCCCACGGTCCGAAGTGCGATCCTCTCGGCAGGGGCTGCTTCCCAGGCGGCGCGAGAGATCCCGGCGGCCCGGCTCTTCTCGCCGAATGACACCGAATCCGGAACGCTGACTACCTGGCCGGAACCGAAGTCCTGCATGATCGAGACGACCGAGGCTCGGAACCGGCTACACTCGCAACTCACCCTTCGAAGAGCGCCGGCGATATTCCTGCTGACCACCCCCGGGTCCGGAGGAACGCCGCTTCTCACTTGCCTCGGAACATCCCTGAAGACTTCTCGGAAGAACCGGTCGAGGTTCCCCTGGACCCTCCTGGAATACTCGGAGACGGCGATTTCCGCATAATCCCGGAGAACTCCCTCTGCGGTGATCCGGTGCGACCGGGCTGCCCCCACCGCCTGGAACCCCAGCCAAAGGGAAAGGCCCAGAGTAACCAAGAGGAAAAAGAGCAACAGCGGCATCCGCCGTCTGGTGCGTGCAGGGTTTTTCTTCATGTCCACCGTCGGGAAGATCCTGGTTTACGCCGTCCGGGAGGGGCATGGCGCCCAACATCCCCTAAAAGCTAGGGAAACAGATGAGGACGCAGCAACAACTTGGAAGCCCAACCAGGTTCGTGTCTCGTAAGAAACCGGTAAGCTGAAAAGCGCCCCATGGCGGTGATCTGGCCCCTCAAGAGTCTGGCGCTCAGCGGGGGGCAGCCTCATCTTCTTGGTGAGCCCCGATGCGGCGTCGGGCGCCCACACTTCACTCCAAACAACAATGGGAGTCGGTGACCCAGCGTCCACCTGCTGAAAAGCAGCTGGCGGTTTTGTCGCTCCCTCCGGCGGCCAGGGACGAGATACGCCCAGGCAGAGTCACCGATCCATATAGTCCTCGAAGGGAAGGAATCCATCATGCAAAACACACTCACGTCCCAGGAGGTTTTCGGCTTCCTCCTTCCGGACCAGGTCAACTCCATCTCCGACGCATCGGAGAAGATCACGGCCAAGGCGGGGCAGCTGATCTACGAAAAGGGAGACGCCGCAGAAGATTTCTTCATCGTCCTCGACGGAGAGATCACCCTCAAACTCCCTGGAGCCGCTGGGGTCAACATCGTCATCGACCAATTGCGGAGGGGAGCGGTGTTTGGCGGGGCATTGGGTTACGGGCGAAATTCCTATGCCCTCTCGGCCTTCTGCACGAATGACGCGAGACTCCTGCGGGTGAAGAGTTCGGCTCTTAAATCCCTTATGGACCGGGATCCAAGGCTCGGCTACACCCTCCAGGGTTACATCTCGACCTCATACTTCAACCGGTACATCGACACGATGAAGAAGCTGCAATCCATCGTGATGAACCTTCCGGTGGAGGCCTGACGACGACTCGAGGACACTCCCAGCCGGAGTGTCAAAAAGATTGGAACCAGGGGCCGCTGATGGAACGGGGCTCGGATAGGAGCTATTCTACCGGAACCTTTGAAACCCCGTGGCGGGAGAAGTGCGTAGGGAAGGTAGAACCACCGTGCCCCATCCGCCGCCGCCTATCGGAGAACCGGTTGGAGGAAGAGGATGCCAGAAATCTCTGAAGTTCTCAATTACCTGACGGAGAATCAGATCCTACTCGTACTGGCGGCGTTCCTCCTTGCTTTTCTTGGATATGCTTTGGTGAAACGGCTTCTCAAGCTGGCTCTCTTTGCATCTGTATTCATTGGCATTTATCTCGGCCTGGTCTACCTCCTGGCATGACCCCGCAGTAGATCGGCTACCGCCCCTACCGGCTCGAGCCGGGAAGTGCCCGCACGCGGACGAGACCTCGACATACCATACGCTCCCGTTCCTCGGGTCTACGGCAACGTCGCCGATTCGCCCTGAAACGAGGGCTGGGTCCAGGCTCCGGAACTCCAGGATCTCGGGGGCCATTTGAGGAGGGTCGCTTTTATTGGGTGGGACGAGGCGCCGATCAGTCTCCCCAATCCTCACCGTCAAGGATGGGGTATCGCTTTCTTGCGTGAACGGGACAGGAGGGATCGGGGACCAGCTCGCAATCAGCGGTGTGCCGATCCATGGTCTGATTCCCCTCCCCGCGCATGATGAGCCAACAGGTGCACCTCTCCTCCCCGGCCCCATGCTGGCCCTGGGACGCGCTTCCCCTCACATACATCCCGGTCGACCTCCGTTTTCCCTCTCGAGAAGGTCTGTTCCGGGTATACCGGCGCTTTAAGCTCATATTCAAATCTGCACCCGCCCATCGATCATGACCATGGTCCCGTTCCCCAACACAAGACCCGGGTTTATCGGGGGTGAGGTGCGACGCAGTCGAAGCGGAACAGGTTACGGAAGGGCGTTCACCGGGGATCAGGCCAGGGACCCCTTTGCCTTCATCTTCTTATTGGAACCGATCGCAGCCTTCAGACAAGAGATATAGAGTTGCTTGCGGTCCTCGGGAGCAGTGGGTGACCCACCTGAGGCCGCCCACTCCGCGGCCTGGGCAGAGTCCTCGGAACAACCCAAAGTCTCCAGGGCCTTCACTGTGGCTTCGAGGAACGTCGTATCGGAGAAGAGGCGAGCCATTTCAAGAATCTGACCACAAGCAAGGCGCTCTCGCTTCCCCTCCTTGGCCACGGTTACGTATTCCTCCAGACTTGCCACCGCCGCGCCCACCTTCATGGAAGCCAGGTCCAGCCAGGTCA
This sequence comes from Gemmatimonadota bacterium, assembly GCA_013043565.1. GTDB lineage: Bacteria > Gemmatimonadota > Gemmatimonadetes > Longimicrobiales > Gaopeijiaceae > JABDNZ01. The sequence goes on from JABDNZ010000094.1 coordinate 4,279, forward strand.
GAGTACACAGGGTACGGATGGCTTCGGGGTGAAGTCGGATGACTTTCTTGGCTACAGCTCGGGCGGGTTCCGGTTGGTCGTCCTCCAGAAGTGCGTCGATGGCCTTGCCGAAATACCGCAGGGCCCGAATCCGGTCATCCTCCTTCAGATAAGCATCCCCCAACCGGTTGAAGACAGCCCATCGCGCGCCGGGAGAAGCCCTCTCGGCCTCGGCCGCCAACTCCTTCAGGTGCCGATCGGAACTCCCGGTCCCTCCGCTTCCGAAGAGCCCGTTCAGAGATTCACGCCATTTGCGAAACAAATTCATCACTGTCCAGGAAGAGCCTCGTTCCAACCCCACGCGTTGCCTACCCTGGGCCCCACCGCACGAGTTCCCTGAGGAAAACCGAAAAGGTCGTAGCGGGTTGTAACTCCTATTTCAATAATATGGATCGGAGGGATACCAGGAAAGTCGCCGAGTCTGGTCCGGCGGGCTGAAAGGGTACCTGGCAAATCCAAGGGACGTCGGCCTAGATTCAGACCTATCACCTGAACCGGGAGTGGGGTAATGATCCGGCGTCATAGCTTGTTCTTCGTTTCTTTCTTTTTCCTCCTCTGTTCTGGAAATGCGGCTGGCCAGGCGGAAGTCGAGTCCGTTTTCCCCGGAGAGGAGTGGGAGTATGTGAACCGACTTCAGTTGGAACGGTACGGATGGTCTTCCGCCGGGCTCCGAACCGCGTCGAACTTCGTCAGAGACAGTGCCAACTCCACCGGGGTCGTCGTGGTGGACAGGGGGCGGGTGGTTTTCACCTATGGGGATATTGAAGAGCTCTCATACATCGCATCATGCCGAAAGAGCGTTCTGGCCATGCTCTACGGAGACTGGGTCGAGCGAGGAATCATCGATCTCGAGATGACCATGGAGGACATTGGTTTCGACGACATAGGCGGCCTTTTGGA
>JABDNZ010000096.1 GCA_013043565.1 Gemmatimonadota bacterium
TGGAGGCGGACAGGAAAGTCGATCTTTCCCTTCGCATCCACTTCGAACCTGATGCTCTCTATCGAAGCGCCTTCGGCCGTCGCGATGAAACGGAGGGTTTGGTCACTCCCCTGGTTTTCGAACTCAAAAGTGTTGCTGCTCGGTTCTCCGGGCTGCCTGTCACGAACCTCGTACCGGACCACCGTCGGATAGATTTGAGAAAGGGCCCACCCGTTTCCGCCCGATCGTTCCAGGTGGAACTCGTTCGTGATATCCTCCATCCGAGTCTTCTGGTCCTCTGAGAATACGCCAGCCATCCTTGCCTCCTCCCACGTCCCGATGAGGCCGAGGATCTCGTCGGATCGACCGTTCCCCTCGAGAGCTTCGAACGAGGTGACAAAGGCATACCCGGCGTCGAACGCCGCGGACCGAGCCAGCATCCACTCTATGTCTTCCACCGAGGTCTGAGGCTGCATCCGAAACCACCCCAACATTCCCGGCATCATGTTCCGCCGGAAATACGCCTGGTTCTTCAACCGGTATTCGGTCTGACTCTCCCGAAATCCCGCATACCACGGTTCCCCCCAGTTCATCCGGGAGTAGATATGCCAGAAATAGTGGGACGTCCGGCTGGCATCCGCGATGTAGTGGCTCCTTATATCCTCATTGAGGGCATTGAACCAGGCGGTGGTAAAAAGGACTTCGCCATAATTCCCCATCCCCGTGGAACGGTTGCCCTCCAGACCATCGAAGGAGATTTGCCTGAGCCCCGTTGCGTTGAAGAGGTCGGCCAGGTTCTCGGCCATCTCCTGCCCCAACTCGGGGTTCGTGAGGAAAACCTGGTAGGCATGGTCCGCCAGCTTTCCGATCGAATCTCCCGCCTCATGCGGCCGAGCCCGGGTGCCAAAAGCCCCTCTCTGGACCCCCAACAGCCTCCAAGGCTGAGCTTCGGACACAGTCCGATATTGGATGATCTCCTCTCCGAGGGCTGCGGCCCGAAGGTGGCTGTTTTCGACTTGGTCGAAGAGGTCCGGTGATTCGATCCCGATCTCGGTATCCGCATGGGACAGAGGCCGGCTCAGGGTCGTGGTGCCGACGCGTGCGAGGCGGGGGTCGGGAATCGGGGTAACGTACGGATCATTGGTCGTGATGAAGTTCGACAGGGTGTGGACACCGACCCGAACACCCCGAGCCTCCGCACGTTCGATCGCACTTCGCAGGCCCGGAATCCCGTTGGGGAAGCTCGAACCCAACTTGAAGTGGCCCCATGTCTCAAAAGGCTCCGGGTGGTAGAGGTACCGGAGGCCCGCCTCCAGGGTGGCGTCCACGGCGGCGTCCACAGTGGCCTCGCTGAAGGGTAGAATCACGTAGGCCGCTGCCGCCGCCCGTGACGTCTTCCCCCATTCGCCGTCGATGAGGGGATGAGGCAGCCCCTCCGCTATCTCGATGGCACCGACCGTGGCCAGCGCCTGGTCCACCGGAGCCCCAAAGAGGGCGATGGCCGAGCCGACGACTCCGCCATCCTGAAACGGGGGCACGGTATACCGATCGTGGCCCCAGTTCGGCACGACGCGTGTTCGGCTCCGGTCTCGGGTGTACGCCTGGAGGGTGCTCCCGAACGTGTCCGGCTTGGCGGCCTCCACCCGGTAAAGGACGTACCGCTTCCCTTCCTCGCTCAGGTCGGAAAAGTCCCCCGTTTCGAAGATATCGAGTTGGGGCATGGCATCGTTTTCGTTCCAGGGGTAGCCACCCAGAGTCTTTGGATTCAGGGCTTGAATCCCCATGGCGAAGCCCTCACCCCGGACCACGCCCACCGTCTCTCCGATCGTTTGATCGATGGTGGTGGGGTAGGGGCCCCAGATGACCAGCTCCACGGAGGCGGGGTCGGTCAAGGAGACGAGCTCGAAAGCGGTATGAGTGGGCTCCTCCCTGACGGACACTTCGGCCTCCTGCCCTCCGCTGAAAGCCAGTCTCAGGACGCCGCGAACATCGTCAAACCCCACATCCTGGGGCTGGAGATCGACGCCGCCGGTGCGGAGGGTGAGAAGGGGTGCCGAGTGACCCTCCGGCAGGTATTCCATCCCGGACCTCGAGTCCATGAAGGACCGGATCATTCCATCCGGGGCGACCCGGATCTCCAGAGATCCGGCCTGGATCGGGATGTCTGGCCGCGCCTCCGAACAAGCCGCAAAGAGAAGTACAAAGAGCGGGTACGCACAGAGTAAAAGGCTCGAGGCCACCCTTCTCCCAAATCCGCCGTTGGGAGAAAGGCCGGATCGAGTGTATGATGCCGCCATGGATTATTCCGCCTTTCCGGGTCCGGTTCTGTGGGCGGAGTGTGCACCGCCTGGATCCGATAGGCAACGTGGGGGGTCGGGGCAATCCATGTCCAAACCCGATTCCCCCGAACCTTCCGAGGGGGTTTGTCATGGCATTGGACCGAAGAGAGTTCCTGAAGAGCGCGTGTGTCTTGGGCGGCGGTGTGACCATGGGGAGTCGGCCTGCCTGCGGAGCCACGGTACCAGGGGCCGACCGGGCATCGAGATCCCCGTTCGGCCCAGGTCAAGAGGCCTATTCGGGAAGACCAAAGCGCCTTCTGATCCTTGGCGGCACAGGATTCATCGGACCCCACATGGTTCGGTATGCGGTAGACCGGGGCCACGAGGTCACCATCTTCACCCGGGGGCGATCTCAGGCGGACATCCCGGAGGTAGAGCACCTCATCGGGGACCGGAGCGGCGACCTCGCCGCTCTGGGGGGAAGGTCCTGGGACGTGGTCCTCGACAACAATGCCCGGGATTACAGGTGGGTTGAGCTCAGCACCGAACTCCTCAAGGACGCAGCCGAACAGTACGTCTTCGTCTCCTCCATCTCGGCATTCTCCGTGGGCGATATGGATCTGGAGGGGGTTTCCTATCCGCTCACGGAGCCCATCGTCGATGAGGACGCACCCCTCTTCTCGAGGCCCGCCGAGTTCGAGGAAGGTCAGGAAGCTCCCTACGGCCTTTCGAAGACCTTGGGGGAACAGGCCTCCGAGGCCGCGTTCCCGGGCCGAGCCACCGTGGTGCGGCCGGGCCTGATCGTGGGACCGGGGGATCCCACGGACCGGTTCACCTATTGGCCGGCCCGGATCGATCGGGGTGGCGAGATCCTGGCTCCCGGCGACGGATCGGACCCGACACAAATCATCGATGTGCGGGACCTGACAGAATGGATCGTTCGTCTCGCCGAGATCGGTACGTACGGCGTTTTCAACGCCACCGGGCCCGGAACCAGGATGTCCATGGCCGAGATGCTCTACGGGGTCCGGGCCATCACTTCCAGTCCGGTTTCGTTCACCTGGGTGCCCTTGGAGTCCCTGCAGGAGCATGGGGTCCGGCCCTGGTCGGACATGCCTGCCTGGATCCCCAATGACCCGATCTCGTTCGTGAACGTAGAGCGGGCCGTCGCCGCCGGTCTTACCTACCGCCCGTTGGCCGACACGGCTCTGGACACGCTCACCTTCCACAAGGCCAGACCGGAGGAAGAGAGAACAAACCTCCAGGCCGGAATAGCTCCCGAGCGGGAACTCGAGGTGTTGGCGGCCTGGCATGGGGCGGAGGGGTAGAGTCAGGCTGGTTCAGATGGAGAAACCACTAGCCTTCTAGCCCTCCCCGGCAGTATCCTCCCTCCCCCCGGAAAGGGACGGGGCCTCGGGCATCCGCCCCCGAAAGGCCCCGAAAGGTTTCTGCGCTTTGGGAGGTACGATGCTCTCCTTTGAGAATGTGTCCGAGGTGAAAGCCTTCATCTCCGACCAAGAGATTGAATTCGTCAACTTCTTCCTCGGCGACATCGACGGGCGCCTCCGGTCGGTCTCCATTCCGGCAGATACTTTCTCCGAAAAAACCATGGAGCGCGGCATCGGGTTCGACGCGTCGAACTTCGGTTTCGCCGAGGTGGATCGGTCCGACAAGGTTCTCAAACCGGACTTGAGCTATGCCTTCCAGGACCCGGTTGATGAAGAGCACCGGATCCTCTGCTTCTTCTGCAACATGCTGGAGGTCGACAGCAGCGCACGTTTCACGCAGGACCTGCGTCACCTGGTGCCGAAGACACTGGAGCTCCTAAACAGCGAAGGTATCGCCGACGCCGCGAAGGCTGGGGTCGAGCTCGAGTTCCACGTCATCGACCAGCTCTACAGTGTCCGGACTCCTCGGGAGCAGTCGTTTCGTGTCGAGACATCGGAAATGGTCAGTCCTCCGGGAGGGGAAGAACTCTATCGAATCGCGCCGAAGCGTGGGTACTTCCGGGCCGAGCCGAACGACCATCTTTTCTCGATCCGAAGCGAGATCGTCTCGGTGTACCGCCGGTTGGGGTTGGATGTGAAGTACCACCACCACGAAGTGGGGAGCTCCCAGGCCGAGATCGAATTCAACCTATCGCCCATCGAACAGATGGCGGACGGAACGGTGCTTGCGAAGATGCTGGCCCACCGGATCGCCAACAAGCGGGATAAAATCATCACCTTCCTGCCC
>JABDNZ010000097.1 GCA_013043565.1 Gemmatimonadota bacterium
GGGCAGCGGGCCCTGGCCCTGGTTCCAACCGACGAAAACGAGGTCCAACGGTTCCTGGAAGGTTTGAACAAGGCCGGAGACCGAGCAGCGGCGATCCGGTTTTACGAGAAGTTCGCAAAGGAGTTGGAGGAGTTGTTGGACCTTCAGCCGGCTGCTGAAACGCGGGCTTTGGTTGATGAGATTCGGAGTGAGGATGGTGTTCCGGTTCAGCGACCAGCCCTGAACGAAGTGGTCCAAGACCGTGTTCCCACCGACTCCCGGGCGGACCCGGAGCCACGACGGACGCCCCCTCCCCACGAAGGAGCACCCCCCACCGGTCGCCGTTTGAAGGCTTGGGCCGTCGGGACACTGGGGACGGCCGCAATCGTGGCCGGGACCTTCTTCCTCGGGAAGGTGCTTGGGGTATCTTCCCAACCCCCGACCACTGACCCGACAGACGAGATCGTCCTGGCAGTGATGCCATTCACAGATCTCTCATCGGGGCAGGGTGATGAGCGTTTGAGTGAGAGCATCACCGTACTGCTCGACATGGAGCTCGACGGGACACCGGGCATCACCCGGACCGTGGACCGAAACGCCCTCTTCCCCCGGGTCGGTGAGCGTTCCAGGGAAACACGCCTCCCTACCGCCGAGGCCCTGGCATTGGCCGAGCACTTCGGGGCCACCCACTTCATTCTCGGCGAAGTCATCGACACGGGAGAGGACGAGGTCAACCTCTCCGCCACCGTATACTCGACCAGGGGGGCTTCGGCGATGGAGTTGGAGACTCTGTCGGCTAGCGGCTCCGTCCGGGAACTGCCTTTCCTCGTGAGTGCCCTGGCCGAACAGGCCTTGCGCGCCCTCCCGGTGCCAGCGGGGGTAAGGCTCTCGGGGATCGCAACCTTCACCTCCGATTCTCCCGAGGCGCTGGAAGAGTACCTCCGAGGGGACGAGGAATTCCGGGCTACCCGATACGCCGAAGCCTTCGAGTCATTCGATCAGGCGGTGGACATCGATCCCACCTTCGCCCTGGCTCACTACTGGAAATCAGTGGCTTCGGTGATGATCCTGCGGTTCGACGATGCCAGTCTCGCCGCCGACCGAGCCGTGGAACACCGTGGCCGACTGAAAAACCGTGAACGACGTTTGGTGGAGGCCTGGAACCTTCTGATCGACGGTTCGGCCATCGAGGCTAAGACGCGATTTCAGCGGATCCTTCGAGACTACCCGGACGACGTGGAAGCCCACTTTGGTCTTGGGACAGTCCAGGTCTATTTCAATCCAATCCTCGGGGAGTCCGTGGCCGAAGCGGAAGACCAGTTCCTGAAAGTCCTCGACCTCTCGCCAAATTTCGGACAGGCCGTATTCCATCGGCTGGAGTTCGAAACACGTCGCCGGGACTCCGTCGCCTTCGACACGCTCCTCGCAAAGGTGGACCCGGAGAGCGATCAGGCCCTGGCCTGGGACGCGGTGAGAGCTTTTTGGCTGGGGGATGAGGCCGCCCGATGGGAGGTCCGGAACCGGATAGGGTTGTCCGATCCCAAGGAAGCCGGGCTCGCCGTGGCGAGGGTCGCCGCCTTCCTCCGTGACTACGAGGCCGCGGAGGAGTTGGCCGACCTCCTGACCCGTCCAAACCCCGAGCCGGAGATTCAAGGGGCTGCCCATCTTCTGATGGCCATGGCCCGGTTCGGTCAGGGTCGGTGGACCGACGGCATGGCGTCCCTCGATGCCTCCGAAACTTTCAGTCCGGCTTGGGCCATCGAGCTGAGGGCCCTCTTCACCGGCTTCCCGTTCAGAACCCCTGCGAGGGAAGAAATCGAAGCGGTGCGTGAGGCCCTGGAGGGGTGGGCTGCCGACCAACAGGTATCCAGCGCCAATTTCGTCCTCTTCGCCCACAACGGATACCACGGGTATCTCAGGACCTACCTGCTGGCTCTGAATTCTGTTTGGCTCGGCAACACTTCGGAGGCCCGGGACTACGCCAGGGAGCTAGCGGAAATGCCCCGTTCCGATGAGCGAAGGGCAATAGCCCGTTCATGGGCCGATGGAGTGCGGGCCCGGGCTTTCCTGATGGAGGGTGAGGACAGTGCGGCGGTGAGCCTCCTGTCCACTCCGAGAGCAAATGTCCCCCTCTGGCGCATCAGCATCTCCCCCTTCTTCTCTCGTGCCTTCGACCGTTTCGCCCTTGGCGAGTTGCTCATGCAGTTGGACGAATACGACGAAGCTATGCGATGG
>JABDNZ010000098.1 GCA_013043565.1 Gemmatimonadota bacterium
CCCCACCACCCGAAAGGGCGGGGGGGCCGAGTCTTGTCGGGCCGGGCAGCTGAGAATCCGCCCGAAGGCTAGCGGGGGTCCCGGACGACGCCCATGAACAGGACGGTGCCGCTCAGGCGTTCCCGTATAGCCAGGAGGTAAGGTCGGTCCACGTTGATACCAGGGGGAGCCGAGGTCACTCCCACCGTGACGCTTGTTGCTGCCGCCGCCTCGGTCCCCTCCTCGTCCACTCTCATATAGGTCTTCTGCTTGACCGCACTGATATGAGCGTCATCGGCCGGCGTCATCCTTGAAAAATCGGCTTCTGAAGCACTGAAGGCATTCGGCATTCCCATGCTCTTCAGTGCGTCGTTGAGGAGGCTTTCCCATTCCAACTCGAACTTCGGCATCCGCACCATGACCTTCGTGGGGAAGAGAGCGTCCATCCACGTGCCCCAGGTCCCGTCGTCCAAGGTCGGGAGAAGGTCATCCACCGTTTCCCCGGGGCCGGGCAAGACGACAACCAGTCCGAAGGCCTGACCTCCATAGGGAAGCTCCGCAACGGTCCGTCCGCCGTCCACATGGGCGAATCCAACGTCTTCGATATCCCCGGACATCATGGGAACCGTGATGGTTCCTCCTCCATCGAGGAAGAACGATGCCGGTTGAGTGTTGGACTTCTTGAACTGGGTGGTCCAGTTCCCCTTGAAGTAGACCGTGTTGATGAGGAACAGGATATCCAAGGGGCCGATGGCGGCGATGATGGAATCGATGCGGCCATTGGTCTGATCTTTCACCCATTGGTTGATGACATCCTTTGCCCCGGGGTCTGCGAAATCCAGCTCCTGAACCACGGCTCTGAAAGCTTGGGAAAGGGCGTCGAAGTACCCCGAGGTAAACGGGAACCCCTGCCGAGACCAGGCCGAGTTGGCGATGCCCACCTCCACGGCCGGGTCGAGGTTCAGGAGGAGGTCCAGCAGGCCTCCGTAGGACGCGGTGATGTCCCCTCGGTCGACACCCTGAAAGCCCAACACTGTTTGCATCTCTGTGAAGGTCTCACCCTCGGCGCCTTCCATGGCCATCCCCAGGGCCATGGAGGCGGAGAGCGGCGAGAGAATGGTGTTGGGCTTCTCGGCTCCCCTGGCCCCGTCCACCGCTCCCAGGAGGTCGAACCCAAAGCTGTTGGACCTTGCGATGACGGTCTGCTCGACGGCGGTCAGAGCGCGAGGGAGGGCCGTGATGGGCTCCGGCTTGTTCGGGCCCACTGGATCATCGCAGGCCGTATTGAGGGCCATCAGGGCCAGGCCTCCTATAACGAGTCGAATAGTGCGCGGCATGAGACACATCCCTTCTCGTGAACGTCGGACGAACCTTCCTATCCTGTTAACGTCTCATGACGCCAAAAGCATACATGACATTCAGAATGTTGTCGTCAGAGAAGGTCAATTCCCAGTCGCCCGTTCGCTCGGCGCCCGGGAAGAAGGAGCCGTTGTAGACCGAGGCTTCACTCTTCAGCTTCAAGACCATTGTGTAGGGTCTGGTCATGGTGAAGGGCTCGAATCGGTCCCGATTCCGAACGGCGTCGGCGACTCCCGCCCGAACCGCCTTCTGGGCCGTCTCGGGATGGAGCCCGAGGGAAGAAGCTCCGATCCCCTGTTTCGTTGCGAACGTTCCGATCGACCCGAACAGGTCCAGGACTTGGTCGACGATTCCCTGGTCTCCCGCCACAAAGACAACCGGGACGTCGAAGTGCCCGGCTATCAGGGCATTGACGCCGGCTTCGGGCAATGACTGCCCATTGATTGCCAGGTTCATGACGTTTCCGGTCATCGTATGGTCGATGATGGCGTCGGCCGTCCCCGCCCGTGCGTGATAGCCGATGAAGACCACCGCATCGAACGACTCGTCGATTCCCTCCATCATCCCCATGGGGCTGCCGGACCAGTCCCGTAGGAGCTTTGCCCTGGGATCGATGAGGTCCGGAAGGATGTTCCGTGCGGATCCATGGGAGTCCCGGACCACGACCTCCGTAGCTCCGGCATCGAAGGCCCCGAGGACGGCGGAGTTGGCCTCATGGGACATGATTCTCCGGAAGTACCCGTAATCGGGTCCGCTGGCGGAGCATTCCTCCGACACCACCACCCCGGCGATTCCCTCCATGTCCACCGATACGAACACCTTCAGCTCTTCTTGGGCGGCCCCGGAGGCCAGTGGGAAAAGGATGGAGAGAAGTACGACCTGCCAGATTCGGCCTTTCATGATGACCTCCGGAAGAGGAAGGGATTTCGCCGGAGCGTTGAGCCGTCGCCTTTGTTCAACCCACGGCCGGCATGTGCCTGCGGGCGAAAATCCAGGTCCCGACGGCGAAATACGCCACGGTGAGGAGGACAATGGCGGTGAGTTCGTATGTGATCTCACCGAGACCGGCGTCATAGCTCAAAACCCGGTTCATCGCAGCGATGGCGTGAGTGGTAGGAAGAATCTCGTTCAGAGAAACCGCCCGCTCACCCCACTGGAAGAGGGAAACTCCCGGGAGCGGGAACATCCCGCCAGAGAAGAACATCAGGATGAAGAAGGGGAAGGACCCAACGGTGACCAGATCGAACACGGTCCTGAGAAAGGCCGCTACCAGCACACTGAAAGCCATGATGGAGAGGCTCGTCAGGGCTCCAACCAGAAAGAGAATCAGCAGGGATCCGTTGGCCCGATAGCCAACCGCAACGGCAGTCAGGTAGGTCAATGCGAGAGCTACGATCCCGACGATGACCTGGGTGGAACTCACGGCGGTGAGCCACTCGACGATGGTGAGATTGGACAGGCGAAGCCGGATCAGGGTCCCCTTGTCCTTCTCCCTGATCAGAGCGCCGGCCGCAGTGAACATGAGCATCATGAGCGAAAGGATCAGGAGCGCCGGTACATAGAGCTCGAACTCGCTCAGGGAGAAGCTGTCGGAAACTGTCTCGGGCGCCAGAAGGGCTGGGCTCCGGAGTCCGGACGTAATCTCCACATAGGCCATGGTGGTCATGTCCGCCCAAACGGCCGCCATCATGTAGTCCGGGTTCGCAGGGTCTCCACGACTCCGCACGGGGACAGGGACAGGCCTCCCCCCCTGCCTGGCGTCTATGACCGCCTCCGAGAACCCCGCCGGAATCACGATCGCAAGGTCGGCTCTGCGGCTCTCCAGGAGAGACTCCACATCCTCCTCATTCACCATCCGGACCCGGAGGACCGTGTCGCCCTCGGGGGACTGGACCCCCTGGAGGATCTCGACCAGCTCGGCCCCGAGGTATTCCTCCTCCCCCGACTGCGTAACGGCTCCGACGTCCTGGTTGGCCACGGCGATCTGATAGACCGGCGTTGCATGTCCCAAGTAGGCGTACATGAGGAGGACGAAAAAGGGCGCAAAGGTCAGTGTGAGGCTGAGCAACTTCCAATCTCGGAAGCTCTCCAGCATCTCCTTTCGAAAGAGGGAGACGAGCCGGGGGAGTGAAGGTGCCCTCATTCCCTCAGTCCCCTCCCCGTGAGCGAAACAAACACGTCCTCCAGAGTCGGCTTTCTCAACGTGACGTCCTGAACTTCGATATCATTTGCCCGTAGGCTTTCGAAGACTTCGGGGATGCGCTCGTGGAGAGCTCGGCCGGTGAGGCGAATGGTTCCAGGGAGACTCTCGAGAGTTGAGAGGCCTTCCGGCAGTCCATCCAGGAATTGACTGACATCCGGCCCCCAACCGCCCGCCGATCCCCTTCCGTCTGCGCCCGGTTCCACCGTGAGTTCGAGAATCTCCCCCCCGGAATGATGGTCCTTCAACTGGTCCGGGGTGTTCAAAACCAGGATCTCCCCCTGGTCGATGATGCCGATCCGGCTGGCCATCCGGTCGGCTTCATCCATCTCGTGCGTGGTGAGGAGGACCGTCCTCTGCTGGGCCAGGGACAGGATATACTCCCTGACCAGGATCCGGCTTTGAGGATCCAGCCCGGCCTGCGGTTCATCCAGGACGAGTAGGTCCGGATCGTGAACGAGGGCCAGGGCCAGGTTGAGCCGCCGCTTCATGCCGCCGGAGAGGGTTTTCGCCAACCGGTTCGCTTTTTCCGCCAGACCCAGCGTGTCCAATAGCTCCGCGGCACGGCGCCGGGCGTCTTGCCGACTCATGTCGTACTGAGTTCCGACAAAGACCAACTGCTCCATGCAGGTCAGAGTCTCCCAGATCACGAGGTCCTGGGGACACAATCCGATGCGCCGTCGGCAGTGCCCGGCGTTCCTTCGGAGGTCGAGCCCGTCGATGCGGATTTCTCCCGAGTCGGCCCGGAGGAGACCGCATATCAGACGAATGGTCGTTGTCTTTCCAGCCCCGTTCGGTCCCAGGAAACCAAAAACCTCTCCCCTGAAAATCTCCAAGGAGAGGCTCCGCACTGCTTCCAGGTCTCCGAAGGATTTTCGGAGCCCGGTGACGCTGAGGATCACATCCTCTTCGGCCGAGGGCATGGCTCGAGACCCAGTCCCTTCGCGGAGCAGGACCGCCGACGGTCCCGCAGCCCTGGTAGTGTTCCCTTACCAGCAGAAAGGTGGGGATGGACCTCCCGTCCCGCCAGGGAGGGGGAGAGGGGTTGAAAGGCAACCGGCCCAGGGTTTGTTTCCAGGATTGAAACGTCGATGGCAGGCCCGGCCGGGCCCCGCCCAATCAGAACCAGTGGAGAAACCGATGACATCAAGCTCCGATCCAGCCCACCCGC
>JABDNZ010000105.1 GCA_013043565.1 Gemmatimonadota bacterium
CACCAAACCCGATCCGAAGAGGATGCCTTTCTCCCGGCGCTCTTCCTTCGTGGCCTCGTCCTGGTTCCGACCCAGGTACCACCTGAGGAGGCCGCCGAAGAACACGGCCCCCATGGTGGAAAGCGGGAGGTATACCCCCACGGCAAAAGCCAAGGTCGGAATCTTGAAGAGGGCCGCCACGGCGGCGATTCCCACGCCGATCAGGATCAGAGCCCAGGGGAGGCTTTGGTCCAGGACACCATCGATGACCAGCTTCATCAGTACGGCCTGCGGGGCAGGTAGCTCTTCGCCCCCGAGGCCCCCGGGCGTCCCCTGATTGAGGATGATGATGACCAGGCAGACAAATCCGGCCGAGGTTATGACACCGATGAGCTCACCGATCTGCTGCTTGTACGGGGTGGCTCCGAGGATGAACCCGGTCTTGAGATCCTGGGATGTGTCGCCTGCGATGGACGCGGCAATGCACACCGCCGTCCCGACCATCAACGCCGTGGCTTTGCCCACCATGTCCGTCCAACCCATAAGGTAGAACACCATGGAGGTGCCCAGGAGCGTGGCGATGGTCATCCCCGACGTCGGGTTCGAGGTAACCCCCACCAGGCCGACGATCCGGGAGCTGACGGTGACGAAGAAAAACGCGAAAACACCGATACAAAGGGCGGCCAGAGCCCGGGCCGGGAAGGACTCCAAATACCCCAATAGGCCAGGTGTTACCGCCAGGACCAGAAGTATGATCCCGAGAAGGATCCCCACCGTTCGAAAACTCAGGTCCCGGTCCGTCCGGTCCACGCTGGGCGCAGCGCTTCCCACCTTCTGGCTGAGCTGCCCGAGGCCCAGCTTGAAGGACTCCACCATCGTGGGGATGGACTTGATGAGGGTGATGATTCCGGCCGTGGCCACCGCCCCGGCTCCGATGTATCGGATGTAGCGGTCCCAGATCTGACCGGACGTCATGTCCCGGATCAGCAACTCGGTCTCCGGGAAGACCGGCGCGGCCTGGCCCTGACCCCAGAGGTTGATCAGAGGGATGATGATGATGGAGGAGAGGGCTCCTCCCGCCACCATGACCGTGGCGATCCGGATGCCCAGAATGTACCCGACACCCAGGAGCGGGGCGTTCACCTTGGCCGAGATGCTGGCCTTGAACGGGAGACCCACTTCCCAGGCCGACTTCACGAACTTGAACCCCTGGGTGATGAGCTGGAAGAGCATGCCCGCGCCTATACCCCAGAAGACCCCGTGAGCTTGCTTGCCGCCGCCCTCGGCTGCCACGAGGACCTCGGCGCATGCCATTCCCTCCGGGTAGGGAAGGGTGCCGTGCTCCCGTTTGATGAGGTAGCGACGAAGCGGGATCATGAAAAGGACCCCGATGAGGCCCCCAGCCATGGCCAGGAGAGTGATCTGCGCCCAGGCAGGGTTCAACCCCCAGATGAACAAGGCCGGGATCGTGAACAGCACCCCCGACGCCACGGACGAGCTGGCGGATCCCACGGTCTGGGAAATGTTGGATTCCAAGATGGAATGCTTGAACCCGGCAGCCGTGAAAACCCGGAATGTGACGACGGTCAGGACCGCCACCGGGATCGAAGTGCTGATGGTCAGTCCAGCCATCAATCCCAGATATGTGTTCGCGGCACCGAAAATGACGCCCAGAATGATCCCCGTGATAACCGCTTTCCACGTGAACTCAGTGAGAGTTTCTCCGTAGGTGAGGGGCGTGAAGGACTCACCATCCTTAATCTCATATGCGGTGGTGGGGAGCTTTCGTGGGCCGGAGGCTTCGGGCTGGGCGCTCATGGTCCTCGCATGGAACGGGTATCGGGAGTATTTCCTCAGGACTGTGAGATCCGGTAGAATGCATGGTGCGGCCTCGATCGGGCAACGGCTGCTCTCAAAATGGGAAATGGGATGAGGAGGGCGCGAAAGGAGATCATGAGTTCGGGAGTCATCTTTGACGTAAAACGTTTTGCGGTTCACGACGGCCCCGGCCTCCGGACGACCGTGTTCCTCAAAGGGTGTCCCCTGTCCTGCCAGGGTTGCCACAACCCAGAGGGCCAGCGGATGGGTCCGGAGCTCCTGTTCCGTCCCGACCGCTGCACTCTCTGTGGGGACTGTGTTCCCGCCTGTCCCCACCAGGCGATCGTGCTGAGCGAGGACGGGCTCCGCGTGGCATGGGATCTGTGCAAGCTCGAAGCCGCTTGCGTAGAGGTTTGCCTTCCCGGAGCCCTGGAGCTGGTCGGAGAGATGAAGACCGTGGACGAGGTGGTGGATCTCCTCGAGGACGACCGGATCTATTTCGACGAGTCCCGGGGCGGAGTGACGTTCTCGGGGGGGGAGCCCTTTTCCCAGCCCGATTTCCTCCGAGAACTTCTACATCGCTGCAAACACCGTGAGCTTCCGGTCGTGTTGGATACCTGTGGCCACGTGGAACCGGCCCTTTTTCGGGAGCTGGCTCCCCTGGCCGCTCACCTCCTGTTCGACCTCAAACTGATGGATGAAGAAAGACACGAGGCTTACACCGGAATCCACAACCGATGGATTCTCGAGAACCTCCGGTGGGCGAGTGAGGAGATGGGTACTGGCGGGAATCCCGGGCCGAAGCTCACCGTCAGGATCCCCCTGATACCGGGGGTCAACGATGACGAGGAAAACCTGGAGGCTTCTGCCCGATTCCTGGCAGGGCTGAAGACCCTTGCACCGGTGGATATTCTACCCTACCACAGGTTGGGTGTGGACAAGTATGATCGGATGGGGAGAGAGTACGGACTCGGAGCCGTGACCCCACCCTCGCAGGACGCGGTTTTGCTTGCATGCCGGCTTTTGGAAGACGCTGGCTTACGTGTGTCGGTACGTGGAGAACAACATGGCGATGACTGAGCGGGTCAAGCGGCTCCGCCAAGAGAGTTTGGATTCCGTGGTCACCCTCTCGGCGGAGAGGGCGAAGCTCCTGACGGATTTCAGTATGAGGGAGCATGGCTTGGTCTCGGCCCCGGTCCGCAGGGCACTTGCCTTCCGCTACATACTGGAGAACAAGGAGATCCACTTCGGGTCGGGGGAGCTGATCGTGGGCGAGCGCGGACCGGCGCCGAAGGCCGCCTCCACCTATCCCGAGGTCTGCTGCCATACCGAAGCGGACCTGGTGGCCCTGGATTCCAGGGAGAAGATCTCTTTTTCCGTCTCCGACGAAACGAAGGCGACCTACCGGGATGACGTCACGCCGTTCTGGAGCGGGCGGACCCTCAGGGATCTGATCATGCGGGAGATGACGCCGGAGTGGAAGGCCGCATACCAGGCCGGTGTCTTCACGGAGTTCATGGAACAGAGGGCCCCAGGGCACACCGTTCTGGACGACAAGATCTACCGGAAGGGATTTCTGGACCTGATCGCGGAAATCCAAGATTCCCTGGAAGGCCTCGATTTCCTCAATGACCCGGAGGCTTACGCCAAGCAGGAACAGCTTCGGGCCATGGAAATCGCCGCTGAGGCTCTGATCCTTTACGCACAGCGCCATGCCTTGAAGGCACGGGAACTGGCCGAGGCCGATGAGGACCCGGAACGTCGTCGGGAGCTCTTGCGGATCGCCCAGGTCTGCGAACACGTGCCCGCTCACCCACCCCGGGATTTCTGGGAGGCCGTTCAAGCGTATTGGTTCGTTCACATCGGTGTGATTACCGAGCTGAATACCTGGGACGCTTTCAACCCAGGGCATCTGGATCACCACCTGGAGCCTTTCTTCCAACTCGGCCTGGCGGAAGGGACCATGACGCGGGACGAGGCGGAGGAGTTGCTCCAGTGCCTTTGGGTGAAGTTCAACAACCATCCGGCTCCCCCGAAGGTCGGAATCACCGCCGAGGAGAGTGCCACCTATACCGACTTCGCCCAGGTCAACACCGGAGGGGTCCGGCGGGACGGGTCCGACGCCGTGAACGAGGTCACCTACCTCCTCCTGGATGTCATCGAGGAGATGCGTCTCCTCCAGCCGAGCTCCTCCGTCCAGCTCAGTAAGAAGAACCCGGACCGCTACCTGAAGCGGGCCGGTCGGATCATCGCGACAGGCTTCGGCCAGCCTTCGATTTTCAACTCCGACCTTATCGTTCAAGAGCTGATCCGGCAGGGGAAGACTGTTGAAGACGCCAGGGAGGGTGGATCCTCCGGGTGCGTGGAGGTCGGGGCTTTCGGGAAAGAGAACTACAATCTCACCGGGTACTTCAACCTCCCGAAGGTTCTGGAGCTTACCCTCAACCGCGGCAAGGACCCGAGAACCGGAGATCGGGTCGGGATCGATCCAGGGGATCCCAGGGAGTTCGGCTCCTTCGAAGAGCTCATGGCTGCCTTCGAACGGCAGCTACGGTACCTGGTCGACGTAAAGATCCGAGGCAACAACGTCATCGAGCGTCTTTGGGCCGAGCACATCCCAACGCCGTTCTTGTCTCTTCTTATCGACGACTGCATCAAGACGGGCAAGGACTATCACGACGGGGGAGCCCGATACAACACCTCCTATGTCCAAGGGGTGGGATTGGGGACCGTCACGGATTCGCTGACCGCCCTCAAACATCACGTATTCGAAAAGAAGACCTTTCCCATGGCCACCGTGCTGGAGGCCTTGGATTCCGACTTCCGGGAGGACGAGAGGCTGCGCCTGACCCTCCGGGAAAGAACCCCGAAGTATGGGAACGACGACGACTATGCAGACGGGGTCATGAAGGAGGTTTTCGAAACCTATTTCGCGGCTATCGACGGTCGCCCCAATACAAAGGGCGGCAGCTACCGGATCAACCTTCTTCCCACCACGGTCCACGTCTATTTCGGGTCGGTAGTGAAGGCGACCCCCGACGGAAGGGCCGCCGGTACTCCTCTCTCCGAGGGGATCTCCCCGGTCCAGGGAATGGACCGGAAGGGGCCGACCGCGGTCCTGAAGTCGGCTGCGAAGATGGATCATGCCCGGACGGGAGGGACCCTGCTGAATCAAAAACTCACTCCAGGACTTCTGGAAACGGAAGAGGGACTGAATAAATGGGTCCATCTGGTCCGGAGTTACTTCCGGATGGACGGCCACCACATTCAGTTCAACGTTGTAGACGCCGAGACGCTGAAGGCTGCCCAGGCCAATCCGGAGCAGCACCGGGACCTGATCGTCCGGGTGGCGGGCTATTCGGATTATTTCTGCGACCTTGGACGGACCCTGCAGGACGAGATCATCCACAGAACCGAACACAGCGAATTCTAGGGGGGCGGAGGAGTGGCTGACCCGGAGAAGGTTCATGCCGTCAGGGTAGGCTGGGGGCTGGTGATCCATGGAGGGGTAGGGGTGCTCCCTCCGGAGCAGCTCACCCCGGCCGTGGACGGGGCTTACCGAGACGCCCTGACCGAGTCGTTGAGCCGAGGCTTCGAGACCCTTTCCGGTGGCGGATCGGCCACGGATGGGGTGGTGGAAGCCATCAAGGTGATGGAGGACAGCCCCCTCTTCAACGTCGGTCGGGGGTCGAACCTCACCTCCGATGGGCTGGTCTCCATGGATGCTTCGATCATGGAAGGCGGGACTCTCTCCGCGGGTGCCGTGGCGGGGGTCAGGGACGTCCGACACCCCATCCGCCTCGCCAGGCATGTGATGGACGACTGCCCTCACGTGCTTCTGGCAGGAGAGGGCGCCGAGGCCTTCGCCAGAGAAATGGGCATGGCCTCCCACGAACCCGACTTCTTCTTCACCCAACGGCGGTGGGATGATCTCCAGGCGGCGAAAGCCAGAGAGGCCCAAGGAGAGGCCAAACCCAACACCGTCGACGCGGGGGATGAGGAGATCCGGGACCGGGCCGGCACGGTTGGAGCGGTAGCCCTGGACCGGGAGGGCCTGCTGGTGGCCGGCACGTCCACGGGGGGCTCGGCGAACAAGAAATGGGGACGGATCGGAGATTCCCCCATCGTGGCGGCCGGGACCTATGCCGGCTCTCACTGTGGGGTGTCGTGCACGGGATGGGGAGAGTACTTCATCCGGCATGCGGTCGCCCACGACATTCAGGCCCGGATGGCGTACCTGGGGGTGACCTTGAAAGAAGCCACCGAACAGGTCGTTCTAGGCACCCTGGAGGACCACCGTGCCGGCCTCGGCGGTGTGGTCGCCATGGACCGTCAGGGCTACGTCGAGATGTGCTTCAATACCCGGGGCATGTACCGAGGGTGGGTGGACGAGGTCGGCCGGGTCCGGGTAGCCATCTTCTGAGCTGGGTTTCGTACCCCGAACCGCGGGTCAGCGGTGACAAAAGAGCACATGGGGTTGGGGCGGGATGTCCCGAACGGAACCCCGACCTGACTAGATGTCCCCTTCCTGACGGCCCTGGCCTCGAGCCCGCCCTATGGCCAATTCCTCCACCACCACCGCCCAGATCATGTGCCCGGTGATATTCACGCACGATCGGCACATGTCCGGTATTCTGTCGATCCCCAGGAGTATCCCCATTCCAGCCAACGGCACTCCCACCGTCTCCAGGGCCGGAGCCAGGGTCACTACGCCAGCGCTGGGGACCGGGGCCACCGTCAGAGCCACCAGGAACACGGCTATGAAGAGGGCCCCCATTCCCGCCACCGGCAGGGGGACATCATAGAGGCCCGCCAGGAATACCACCGACGCAGCCTGGAAGAGAGCGCTTCCGGCTTTGTTCAGGGGAGCGAGGAGGGAAAGGATCAGGGGATAGACCTCCTTCGAGAGCTTCAGGTTGTCTTCCGCTTCCTCCAGCATTACCGGGAGCGAGGCCAGGGAACTGGTCGTGCCGAATCCGATGGCGGATGTCCCGAGGGTGGCTTTGTGGAATGTTACCGGGTCCATTTTCCCGAGGATTCGAACCGCCGGGAGATAGATCAACACCCACTGGATCACCAGGCAGACGATCACGGTGACGACAAACACGGCCAGGCTCCCCAGCATGTCCCATCCGGCATCGGCCGTGAGGGGGGCCGCCAGGGCGAAAACTCCCAGGGGGGCGGTCCACAAGATCCAGTGGACCATTCGCACCAGGGCGTCCGAGGCGGCCTCCGCGACGTCCAGGAGGCCTTTCTTGGCCTCTGGAGGGATGGGAATGGTGGCTGCGCCGAAAAGGACCGTGAAGACAAGGAGGGGAAGGAGGGATCCGCTGGCTGCCGCCTCGAACGGATTGTCCGGAATCAGGCCCACGAGGAAGTCCACGATGCCGG
Source organism: Gemmatimonadota bacterium (assembly GCA_013043565.1). Classification (GTDB taxonomy): domain Bacteria; phylum Gemmatimonadota; class Gemmatimonadetes; order Longimicrobiales; family Gaopeijiaceae; genus JABDNZ01. The sequence goes on from JABDNZ010000105.1 coordinate 7,189, forward strand.
GAAGCTCAGGGCTATCACCGGCTTCCGGAACGGGAAGGGGGGCAATGGGGAACAGGCGGAGTCCGAGCCTCATTCCGAATGCTCCCAAAAGGATGGCGGGTACGTAGGAAAGCCACACCAATCCAAGAGAGTAGCCCCCCAACTTCCCAAGCTTTTTCGCGTCTCCCAACCGACCCACGGCCAGGAACACGACCACCATCACCAAAGGGATTACCACCATCCTGATGGCATTCACGAACACCGAGCCGATCGGCCGGAAGGCGGTTGCGATGTTGGTTAGCGTGATCGAGCCGGTAGCCGCGGCCACCAACCCAAGGGTGAGGCCGGCGATGAGCCCCAGTGCGATGGCGAAGTGATTGACACCTTCCGGGGACTTGGTTTGGGTCACGGGTTGGATCCCCTCCGTCCGTATCATGGATGATCGGATTGAAGGTAGCCGGGGGTTTTCGACGTAAGCAACTTAAGGAGTATGAAATCGATGAAACCCCATTTCCGGAGCTCTCCATGTACTCGTCCCGATTCCGGGGCTCCCGCAGCCTCGTCCTCCTTGCCATGGTGATGGTCCCCACGGTCCTCCACGGTCAGGAAACCCCCCTTGCGGCCGACCGTTGGAATCGGGCCGCCATGGAATGGATAGGCCTCCTCGAATCTGGAGCCTTCGAGGAGGCCAGCTCCCGGGTGGATCCTGCGGTTCCAGAGGGTGCCATGAGCACCGACCAGCTGAAGACGATCTGGGCTCAGCTGACGGCCCAGGTAGGGGCTCTGCAATCCCTCCAACCGGGTGCCGTGACCGAAACGGGCGTGTACCATATCGTCCGCCTTCCGGCGGAGTTCCTCCAGTCCCCTCTGATCATCCAGATAACCTTGACGGCTTCCCTTCAGGTATCCGGGCTCTTCTTTCTTCCGTCCGAGCCCCCGCCCTACGACCCGCCTCCGTACGTGCGGGAGGATGCCTTTGAAGAGGTAGAGGTGAACGTAGGGACCGAACCGTGGATCCTCCCCGGCGTTTTGTCTTTGCCCCGGGCCGAGGGCCCGGTCCCGGCCGTGGTCCTGGTGCACGGGTCCGGGCCGAACGATCGGGATGAGACCATAGGTGGCAGCCGCCCATTCCGGGACCTTGCATGGGGCCTGGCCTCCAGGGGGATCGGCGTCCTCCGGTACGACAAGCGGACCCGGGTCCACGGCGCCAAGATCTCCGCCGACATCGGCTTGGAAGAGGAGGTGATCCAGGATGCATTGGAGGCTCTGGCGCTGGTCAGAGCCCGGCCGGAGGTGGATCCGGACCGGGTCATTCTCTTGGGCCACTCTCTGGGCGGCATCATGGCACCGGAGATCGCTCGTCAGGACGGAGAGCTGGCGGGCGTTGTCATCCTGGCAGCCCCGGCCCGGCCGTTCTTCGAGGTTCTGAAAAGCCAGTTGGAGTATATAGGAAGCCTGGAAGCCGACCCCGAGTCTCCGGCTCGAGCCCAACTGGATTCACTGATCTCGGTGGTCCATCAGGTGGAATCCGGAGAGATCCCCGACGACCAATCGGTTCTGGGTGCTCCCCCTCCGTATTGGCGGGAGGTCGCCGCGGTGGATCCGGTCGCGGTGGCAGCCGGACTGTCCACGCCGCTGTTCGTCCTGCAGGGTGGCAGGGATTACCAGGCCACCTCGGAGGACCTGGCTATATGGGTGGAGAAGCTTGGAGAGCAGGCAAACTTCACGGCGAGGTTGTATCCCGATCTGAACCATCTCTTTGGTCCAGGCACGGGGACGGCCACCCCCGAGGAATACGTCACCGGCGTAAACCATGTGGCGGAAGAGGTGATTTCAGATCTGCGCGAGTGGATCCTGGGGGTCGGCCGGTGAATCACCGGCTTGGCACAGGCC
>JABDNZ010000110.1 GCA_013043565.1 Gemmatimonadota bacterium
ACTCTGAAAGATGAGCCGAACCAAGCGGAATTCATCAGAAGCAGAGAAACTCAGAAGCGTCGGGACAGCCTTGGGGTGGGGCTGCATTATGCTGCTGCAGGTGGCCTGTGAAGCGGGGGTCCCTCCCAAAGTGGTAGTAACCGATAGCGCTGGGATTCACCTCACCATTTCGGCGGATGAACCGAAGCACTTCGCCCAACTAGATTCTGTTCCGACGATCTCGCTCGGAGGGCCCGATGCTTCAGGTCCTCAGCAATTCTTCAGAGTCCAAGGGGTCTACTTGGACGAAGCAGGCCGTCTCTGGGTTGCGGATGGCCAGAGCGGCGAGCTGAGGATCTTCCAGCCGGACGGGACACACTGGAAGACTATAGGAGGCAGGGGAGAGGGGCCGGGAGAGTTCCTGCAGATCCGACTCCTCGGGGCTACGGCAGGCGATTCGGTCCTTTGTGGGGACTCGGGAGCCGACCGCATCACAGTGTATGACCCGGAAGGAGATTTCGTCCGTACCGATCGGCTTCCGAGTTCAGAACGGCCCCCTCCTCGACCGTTCGACGTGTTCCCTGACGGATCCGTGCTTGGTCAGCAGCGTCGAGTGCTCATGGCGCAATCACTTGAACCTGGCCAAATCCTACGTGATTCCGTTGAATTGGTGCGGGTGCGACTAGACGCTCAGACGGAAGAACCGTATGGGTTGGCGGCGGGACCTCTTTGGCTCTGGACTGGAGGAAACCAGGTGCCGGTGCCCTTCACGACAAATGCCTCATTTGATGTGGTTGGGGATGAGGTTCATCTGGTGTCTGGGCCGGACTTCCGGGTGCGAGTATTCAATGGTGGCGGATTCCGGGCGGTCTATGGCGTCGAGCGAGAGCCACGGATTGTCTCCGCGTCGGACCTCGACTCGTACCGAGGATTTGTTGAGGAGTATCTGCCCGAATCGATGCGACCGGAGTATTTGGAACCTCTCGACAACGAGGAGAGGCCGAGTCGCTTGCCTGGGTATGACCGGGTGATCGCATCAAGCGATGGGTATCTGTGGGCTCAGGTTTATGAATCGGACCTCGCCGCACCGCACGATTGGGATGTCTTCGACCGGAAGGGGCTCTTCCGCGGTCGGGTCCATGTTTGGAGCGGATTCCATCCATTCGTGATCACAGGAGATGTGATGGCGGGAGTCTGGCGAGATCCGATTGGAGTCGAGTTCGTACATTTGTACCGGCTCCTCAGGTGAGGAGGGGTCTTGGAACCTGGGTGACGGCATGAGCAGCGGGATGGCCTTAAATACCGGCACCCATCCTATAACAAAAAAGTTGCCGCCTGCGCTCACTGCATTCGCTTCGGAGAGCGCGGCACGGAGGCCGCGCCGGCAACCTCAGGACGTTATGTGAAAACCAGCAAAGGGAGGAACGATCGGAATATGAAAGGCATGATTTGGTGGAAAGCGATTTTCCTTTCAGGAACGGCCTTGTCTCTCGGATGTGCGGCCGGAGGAGGACCTTCTCCCGAGGGGTTGTGCCAAGACCGTTCCCGGTTTGGGTTTCCGGAACGCCTCTCTCAGGAACAGTTGCAGAACGTCCGGAGTCTAGTCCAAAGGATCGGCACAGCGGACGCTGAAATGATCCCGATTTCCGATTCCAGCCCGGATCTTCTCAACCGAGGGGAAATTGCCCAGGCCCTTGAGCGAGAGTACCCGGTCGGGCTCCGGGACCAAAGGGTCAGCGGCACCGCTCACGTGACCTTACTCGTGACCGAAAACGGAAAAGTAGAGCATGTTGAGGTGTCCGAGAGTGCCGGGTACCCCGCGCTCGATAAGGCCGCCGTCCGAGTAGCACAGAGGATGGAGTATTCCGGACTCCTATCGGGTGGGGTGCCGACATGCTACGTGACGGCGATCCCTGTCTCATTCATCACGAGGTGAGACCTGGTTCACACATAACAGCGGTCGTGCCGCACACTCGCTGTCGCTCGTGGCCCTACGCCGGTGACGGATAGTGGTTGAAGAGCTTCAAACATGAGGACGGCTTCGGGTCCCGGCCTTCGGCCGGTCCGGCAGCCCGCAGACGTTAACGGAAAGCGGCGGGACCGTGTGTGGCACGGAACGCCGGGAATAGAAGTTGGGATTAGCAGGAGCAAGAACCTCATAGGGGGCACCCATGATTCGGCTGGATCGAAGTATCACGTTGCTAATGCTGTTTGCTGCCAATTCCCCTGAGACGGCACAGTCCCAAGCGGATCGGCTCGCGAGTGTTTTGGCCGAGTCCGATCTAAGCGGCGCGGTGATCATTACCAAAGGCGGCTCAACGGTGTTCTCCGCCGGCTACGGCCTGGCGAACAAAGAACTCGATGTGCCGAACACGCCAGAGACCAAGTTTCGGATCGGGTCCATCACCAAGCAATTCACTGCGATGAGTATTCTGATTCTCCAAGACCGGGGCCTACTCGATGTCCGCGACCCCGTGGGGGATCACGTCGCACATGTTCCAGATTCCTGGCGAAGCCTGACGATTCATCAACTGCTGACCCATACCTCAGGGATCATGCATTCCTGGGCTCTGCCTGGGTTCGAGGAAACGATGGCTGTACCGACCACGCTGGATGAGACGTTGGAGCGGTTTTTTGACGAACCCCTTGTTTTTGAGCCTGGGACCGATTTTGTCTACAGCGGCGTCGGGTATTTCCTGTTGGCGAAAACCATTGAAGTGGTATCTGGAACGCCGTATGAGGAGTTCCTGAGTTCAGAGATCTTCGAGCCGCTCGGAATGCGCGATACGGGCGCCGATCGTCCCGAAACAGTTCTTTTGCACCGGGCCTCAGGTTATGAGCGGGCCGACAGTGGCGCCGCCCAGAATGCTCCAGACATCTTCATGCCGATCTTGACCGGCGGGGGAAATCTGTATTCCACGGTTCAAGATTTGGCGCGATGGGATCGAGCGCTCACTGAGCGTGCGCTTGTGTCTGAACGAGCCTACGAGGCCATGTACCGTCCAGAGCGGGGTGGGTACGCTTATGGGTGGCGGGTGCAGCAGATTGAGGGCCGGGAAGTGCTTTCTCACTCGGGAGGTGTCCCTGGATTCCAAGCGGTGAACTTCCGCATCCCAGCGGAGGAGATCGACGTGGTGATCCTCTCCAATGTCACTCCTGGGCGATGGGGATCGGTGGTGCCGGAGTTGTTTGGCATTTTGCTGGGGGAGTCCCATATGTCGGTCTCTTTCTAACAAACGCAGGCGCTCATGGGCCAGAGGATGAGAAGGGGAAGGCCAACGGAAGAAACGCAAGGGGTTGCCGCCTGCGCTGACCTTGTTCGCTCCGGAGAGGGCGGCACAGAGGCCGCGCCGGCAACTTCAGGACGTTAGACGTCATCGCGTGAGAAGGGGGGGGAGGGTCATGCCATATCTTCCTCGAGGAGAGGAGTGAATCCAACACGGATGAAAGCCAGGAGACTGGGCCAGAGGAGATTCGGTGGATGCTAGCAATCCATCAGCTGGTTAGGTATTGGGAGAATGTTCGAGCCGTGACGCTGGAGTATATGGACATCTACCCGCCCGACTCTCTGGATTTCAAACCTGTTGATTCGGTTTTCACGGCTCGCGACCAGTTCCAGCACCTGATCTCTTCAGAGACGATGTTCGTGCGGGGATGGTTGGACGGCCTTTGGGAGTTCCCCTGGCGAGAGGGGAGATGGTGCGCTGTTGACCTCGTGGACGACTCGTTCGAATACCTGGATGGCTTGAAGCGTTACTACGAGCAAGTCCACCTCCGGGCCCTCGGCTTCCTCCGGGGCCTGCCCCCTGAAGGCGGATCAAGGGTTCTGAGGACTCATCTGGGAGATCTCTCCATCGATGCCATGGTGCTGTACGCGATCGATGAGGAGATTCATCACCGAGCCCAGATCGCAGTCTACTTGCGCATGTTGGGGACTCATCCGCCTTTCTTCGGGCAACGCTACCAAGAGCTCACCGATGGGGACGAGTGAACTCCCGATGGCGAAAACGCCTAACGGCTCTCGTCTGATGGCTTCCGATGTGGGTGCGACGCCGTCTAACAACAAGGCTGCCGCCTTTGCTCGCAGAGCTCGCTCCGGAGAGCGCGGCACGGAGGCCGCGCCGGTAACCTCAGGACGTTATCTGAACTCGGCCCCAGTGGGGGCCATATGGGCCCCAAACAATGAGAATCAAGGCCTTATGGATGCTCAAGATCTGTTGTGCCTGACCGTTCCGAAAGCCGATCCGATCTTGCGTCTGTTGGCGGCGCACCTAGGACACGGTGATGGTGAGTTTGGGTTTGAGGAAGGTTGGAAAGTCTTCAAGGTCTACAGTCGACTGCCAGTTAGCGTCGACGATGGAGGGAGCACTTTTCAGATCATGGCCAGCGAAGCGGACCCAGACATTCTCGAGGTCTTCATGGGACGTCAGTTGAGTCAGCGATCTGAATTCGGCCTCACAGACTCCCGTGTGGTTGGTATGTATTTCGTCTTCGATCCGCCCAGTCCGGGCAAGGGAGGAGATGAGTTGGACCCGCAAGAACTATGGAGCCAGGACTTCTCCAGCATCGACGACTTTTTTGCATCGGTCGAGAACAGCGTCGGATTCCGTAAAGTTTGCCAGCGAAGCCTATTGTCGGCTGTGTTTCACTCTCAGGAGCGCACCGATGAAGGTGGAGACGCATAGGGATCGCCTCTGGAAAGGGTCCTTCGTCGATGATGTGGATCGAGTTCAGATAACAGCGGGCCTGCCGCGGTTCGCCTTTGGCTCGCGCCCTTCGGGTCATCCGCGGCGGTCACGCCGCTCGCGAAGGCAAGCGTCGCGCCCTTGGCTCAAGCCGGAAGCCCGCAGACATTATCGGACATGACTTTCGAGACCACGATGGGCCGACGTATCGGGTCGGGGAGGTATCGCCGCGTCGTTCCTCGTTGGGTGCCTGATTCAGCTAGGAGTTCCTATGAACAAAGAGCATGAACCTGGGCTGATCGCCGCCGTCCTACTCGATGGTAAGGGTGGTGGCCATCAGGTCGGTTGGAGTGACATCGAAAAGTGGTCGCCTTCAGCCGAGACGCTGTGGATCCACATGGACTACGCGGACCCTGCCGCGGGTGCTTGGATCTTGGACAGGAGCGGTCTTGACCCCACGATCGCACAGGCTCTGGTCGCTGAAGAGACCAGGCCCAGAAGCCTCGCAACACGCGGGGGCCTCCTCGTCATTCTCCGTGGGGCGAATCTGAACGAGGGTGCCGATGCCGACGACATGATCGCCGTTCGTGCATGGATCGAAGCCAATCGCATCATCACGACCCGCCATCGTCCGACGCGAGCCATTGAGACGATTCGCGTGTCCATCGAGACGGGCGACGGACCGACCGATCCTGGCGACTTCCTCGTGCAGTTGGCCGATGGCCTCACGGCGCGAGCCTCCGACGCTATCTCGGACCTCGAGGATGAAGTCGACAAGCTCGAGGACGAGGTACTCAGCGCAGAAAGCTACGAATTGCGAGGCAAGATCGCGGAGTTTCGCCGTAGCGCGATTCGGTTCCGCAGATACCTGGCACCTCAGAAGGATGTACTCACACGGCTTCAAAGCGAACGGGTCGAATGGCTCAGCGACATCGATCGCGCTCACCTGCGAGAGATCGGAGACCGGACCCTGCGATTGGTTGAAGACTTGGACTCGGCGCGAGACCGAGCGGCTGTGGCTCAAGACGAGCTGAACAACCGGCTAACGGAACAGATGAACCGGACGATGTACGTTCTGTCGATCGTAGCCGGGATCTTTCTTCCGCTCGGCCTGCTCACCGGGCTGCTCGGGATCAACGTCGGGGGGATGCCAGGCGTCGACAGCGAGTGGGCGTTTATCGTCGTATGTGTCGTTCTGGTCCTGACCGGCGTGTTCCTTACTGCGTTCTTCCGGCGAAAGGGTTGGATTTGAGTCGACCGTGCGGGTCCGGCCACCAGCGTCAGGTCCGATAACAATCAGTTGCCGGCTGCGCTCACTGCGTTCGCTCCGAGCCCACCCGGCACGAGCGCTCTGAGCCGGGGAGGGTAAGGGAACGTGTCTACGGAGGTGGGCCGTCGACGGTACGTGCTGGTGCCGGGCGCGGCAACTTTGAACATTAGC
>JABDNZ010000112.1 GCA_013043565.1 Gemmatimonadota bacterium
CCTCTCTCCTCTATGACGCGAAGGCCAACGTTCCTTCCACGATCAGGGACCGACTTCTGGACCACTATCTGGAGGCCCTGAGGAATCATGTGACCGTGGATGAAGATCTGTTCCGGGAGCACTTCAAAGGCTTCGTCCTGATTCGCCTCATGCAGGCCATGGGGGCCTTTGGGTACCGGGGATTCTTCGAAAGGAAGCGGCGCTTTCTGGAGAGCGTTCCTTTCGCTGCAAAGAACCTGAAAGGCCTGCTGGAAAGCGGTTTGCCACTGGAGCTCCCGGAGCTGGAAGCGGTGTTCGGCCGAATTGTCGGCCGTTGGGCCGGTCCCGGTTCCGACTCCGTTTCACCCAGCAGCCTCACGGTGGGAATCCAGAGTTTCTCCTTCAAGAAGGGCCCGCCTGAAACACCGGGCGGCCATGGGGGAGGATCGGTATTCGACTGCCGCGGCCTCCCCAATCCGGGGCGGATCCCAGAGTTGGCGGAGTTCACGGGCCGAGACGAACCCGTGGCGAACTTCCTCGAAACTACTCCGGAGGTCCAGGAGTTCTGGGAGAGCTGCCGAGGAATCGTGGACCTCCACGTCAGGTCATTCCTGGATCGGGATTTCTCCGATCTTTCGGTGGCCTTTGGATGTACAGGGGGGCAGCACCGATCGGTGTTCATGGCCGAGAAGATGGCGGAGCACCTCCGGGCCCATTTCCCGAACATCCAGGTTCGTCTGAATCACCGGGAGCTCTAGAAGGGTGGTCCCATGGATGCCATGATTCTGGCGGCTGGCCTCGGAACCCGTCTGGGCACCATCACCACCGACGTGCCCAAAGCCCTGGTCCCGATGGGAGGCAGACCTCTTCTCCGGTGGGTCATCGATGGTCTGGTAGCCGCCGGGGTGACCCGGATCGTGATCAACACCCACCACCACGAAGGCCAGATCCGGAGCTTCGTCGAAGACCTGAGGATCCCCGGTGTGACCTTCGTACTCTCGCCGGAGCCGGACGGCCCCTATGAAACCGGTGGCGGGCTCATTGCCGCCTCATCGCTCTTCCAGACCAAGGAGCCGTTTCTCCTTCACAACGCCGATGTCCTCAGCACCATCTCGATGGGAGTGCTTGTGACCCAACACCTGGCGGCCGGGGCTGGCGGCGACGGCACCCTCATCGCCTCCCTTGCCGTTCAGAATCGGGAATCGCGGCGAGCCCTTCTCTTCGACGAAACGGGGCTTCTCGGTTGGGACAACCGAGGGGGCGAGGGTACAGAGGCCGCCAGGCACGAGGTAAGAGAGGCCGTTGGGCCAGTCCGGCGACTGGCGTTCACCGGCATCCACGTGGTTGAGCCGAGGATCTTCGGCCTGACGGACCGAGAAGGGAGCTTCTCCATCATCACCCTGTATCTGGAGCTCGCCCGAGCGGGCTTTAGGATCCAGGCCTTGGATGTGACGGAGGAGGAGTGGTTCGATGTAGGGACGCCGGAGCGGCTGGAAGAAGCCCGGTTGAGGTTCTCCCTAGCTGCGGGAGGGCCTACTCCGTAGCGACCAACTCACGCCGAACAGGGCTGTACCCGAGACTACCAGAGGAAGGATGCTCCCGTACTCAGCGCCGAGCACTGATTCCAGGAACTCTGCCCCACCCGTCCCCGTCAGCCTCATCAGCCACCGACCCTCCCCGATTTCGGCCAAAACCGCCGTCAGCCCACCCAGGATCACGGCCCAGAGGGCGCCGGAAGATGTGATTCCCAAACGGTCCTTCCAGAAGGACCCGAGGGTAGGGAGCGCAATTCCTCCGACAAATACCGTGTATGCCAAGAGCAGGGAGGAGATGATTCCTTGTTGGAAAGAGGCGAGGCCCCAAGCCCCGGCGCCCAGGACCACCACGAAGAACCGGGTGAGGAATAGCCGCCGGTCTTCCTCTATCCCCAGAAGGGGCGTGGCCACATTCAGCGAGAGAATGGTGGAGGCCGAGATGAGGGTGGTGTCCGCTGAAGACATGATCGCACCGAGAACCCCAACCACGATCACCCCTTTCAGGCCCACGGGGGCAAGCTCCGACAGGGCGTGGGGGAAAGCCGTTTCCGGCGAGAGGCCCGGATAGAGGCCAAAGAGGAGGAGGCCCAGGGTGGCGAGGAGGAAGGACAGAGGAATCACCCCCAGGGCAGCCAGGAGAGAGGCCTTCCGGGCAGTATCACTATCCCGAGCGCAGAAAACCCGAGAATAGATGTCAGGTCCCACCAAGTAAGGCATGCCAACGATCAACGGATAGAAAACCAGAACCTGATACCAACCGAAATCCGGAGAGG
>JABDNZ010000117.1 GCA_013043565.1 Gemmatimonadota bacterium
CTCTACTGGCAACCGGGCAACAATCACCTCCACACATTGCTTTTTCGTGCTTCCGCCGCCGGCGGCTGGTCCGTTGAGACTCCCTTTCAGCTCACCCTTGGAGGGCGGGACAACCTCAGAGGCTTCCGGGACGAAGCCTACCCAGGGGGTCGGCGGATTATCCTGACCTTGGAGGATCGGGTCTTCCTACCCTCCCCCACCCCCGGCCTCGTGGACCTGGGACTGGCCTTCTTCGTGGACCTGGGGCATATGCACTCGGGAGACGCCCCTTTCGGATCGAACCCGCATTGGGTCGGAACCGTTGGCGCCGGCCTGCGTCTGGGGCTTCCGCCCGGGACGACCAACACGATCCGGATCGACCTGGCGTTCCCCGTCGGCGATGGGGCCCAACTGAAGGACCTGATCCTTCGAGTGAACCTCCGGGAGCTGGTGGGGATTCTTCCGGGCCTGACCGATCGCCAGATTCTCAGAAGCCTGAGAAACGGCGTCCGCCCGACGTTCGTTACCGCGCCCTGGTAGCCAGATAGGCGGTTTTGGCAAATCGGGTCTGGGGCATTGTGTCACCGACGGGGCGGGCAGCGAGGGGAGGAATCCCCGAACCCACCTCCGCGGATCGGCGGTAGCCCCCTCTGGAAACGCCGACGAGGCTCCGATGGCAACGGGCGAATTGCTGTTCCCCAGCCGCCAAACGGAAGTCCAGGCATTCGGGGGCCATTCCATCGGCACTCTTTTTGCAGATGGGCCTTAATGCCCCAGAATCCCATAAGTATCGAAAAAACCATTGACTTACGGGAACGGCATTTTTAATTTTCACGGACTTTTCTGCCACCCATAGCTGGGGCACAATGGGGTCACTCCCATTGCTGTGGATGTGGCGGTATCGATAGTTGCGTCGGTTAACTGATCAGCATCTTCAACCCCCAAAACTCGAGGTACAAGACGCGGATGTTTTCTACTTCCCGGGGACTGGACTCGTTCGACCAGTATTTGCAGGACGTTGAGAAGTACCCACTCATTCAGGATCCGCAGGAGGAGCGGGCCTTGGCCCGTCGAGCCAGAGCCGGCGACAAGGAGGCCGCCGAGCGCCTGGTCACAGCCAATCTCAGGTTCGTCATTTCCTATGTGAAGAAGTACCAAGGCCGCGGGCTTGGCCTGGCCGAGCTCGTATGCATAGGGAATGAGGGTCTGCTCAAGGCTGTGAAGAAGTTTGATCCTGATAAGGGCGTGAAGTTCATCTCCTACGCCGTCTGGTGGATCCGCCAGACCGTACTTCAGGCCCTTGCCGAGCAAACCCGCTCGGTTCGAATTCCCCTGAACCAAAACTCCAACCTCGCAAAGCTCGCCCGCACCAACACGGCCCTGACCCAGCAGCTCGGTCGGACTCCGACGGACCAGGAGCTGGCCCAGAACATGGAGGAGCCGGTTGAAACCATTCGGGCCCTGCGGCGGGTCGCCGCAAGCGAGTTGAGTTTGGACGCTCCCATCGACCGGAGCGACAGGGATAGCGCCTCGTTCGGTGAGAGGTTCTCAGGAGCCGAAGCCAGCGACATCGAAGAAGACGTAGAGGCCATCGCCCGCCGAGACTACCTCGAGAACATGTTCGAGGAATACCTCACCGAGCGGGAACGAAAGATTCTCTACCTCTACTACGGACTGGACGACGGTGAAGAGCGGACCCTCGAGGAGATCGGGTCCCTCCTTGGTGTCACCCGTGAGCGGATCAGGCAGATTCGGAATCGGGCCTTCGAGAAGCTGCGTGAAAGCCCACACGGCGACTCTTTATCCGGGTTCTGGAACGCCAACTAGTCCGGCCGGTGAACACCAGAGCAGGCCGAGGAAATGGCCCCGTCTTCACGAAAGGCGGGGCCTTCCTCATTCCAACGAGGGTGGCGATTACGAGGCTCGCCCTGTTCCTCATTGTGGCCCTGACCTTGGTGTCCCCGGCAGCCGCCCAGGTTCAACGGTGGAACGGCCCCCGGGCTCTCGAGATGATCGGCGAGGCCCGGACAGTCCGTCAGGGCATGGCGCAGGACTCCACCCTCCAATCCTACTCGTCCCAAGCTCGCGGTTACGTGTACTTCTATCTGGATCGTGGAGACACGGGGGAACGTGTTCTGGTGAAGACGGACCAGATCGCGCTGGAGGTGTACTGGGCTGCGCCGGACAAGTTCAAACAGCGCATCGTCGGGCTCCGGGACGAGAAGAAGCTCCCGACGAATATCCATTACCACCTCGACCATCTTGTGGTCGTACAGGATGAATTCGGAGACAGGATTCGAATCGGCGACGGCGACGAGGTGGAGGCCGTGGTCCATCCGGCGGCCGCTGGCTCCGAGGGTGTCTACGACTTCCTCCTCTCGGACTCTGTCACGCTGGATCTCCCCGCCACCGATGAATCGGTCCGCGTATATGAGATCCAGGTGCGGCCAAAGAACTTCGAAGTGCCTGGATTCGTCGGGAGCGTATTCCTGGACAGAGACACAAAAGCCATCGTGCGGATGAGCTTCACCTTCACACCAGCCTCCTACGTCGACTCCTACCTTCACCACATCAGCATCTCACTGGAAAACAGTCTCTGGGAGGGACGTTACTGGCTCCCCTACAGGCAGCAGTTGGAGCTGCGGCGAGAGGTCCCCTACCTGGACATCCCCGCCGGAAGTGTGATCCGGGGGTCATTCGAGGTGCGCGAGTACGAGATCAATCCGGAGTTGCCCCCATCCCTTTTCCTCGGAAGTACGATCTCAGCCCTCCCCGAGGCGACCCGAAAGGCTTTTCCCTTCGAGGAGGATCTTTACGCGCAGCTGGAGGAGGAAGGATTGGAGGGGTTCCAATCCCCTCCGGAAATGGAAGAGATCCAAGCCCTGGCTCTCTCGATTGCCAAGGACCACTACCTGAGCGGACTTCGGGGAACCAGGCTCTTTCTTCCTTCACCCACCATCTCTTCCGCCATTCGGCACAACCGCACCGAAGGGCTGTTCCTCGGAGGGGGATTCTCTCACAGTCCGGCCCCCTCCTTGGGCCTGGCCCTCTACGGCGGGTTCTCGTTCGGTAGGGAAAAGCCCACGCTCGAGATGCGGGTGACGGGTGGCGAGCGAAGCCCCACCAGCCAACTCCATCTCTACCAGAACCGCCCTCGGGACCTCGGCCCCGTACCGGCCATCAGCGGGGTACTGAACTCCCTGGCCTCCCTTACCCTGAGTCAGGACTACACGGATCTATTCTTTGCGACAGGTGCCTCGGTTACTCACACCTTTGCCCTGTCCACCGAGATCGAACTTCGCATGACGGCTCGGCTGGAGCGGCAGCGCCGGGGGAAGGACGTCGTGTCGTCGGACGTGGAGGACACGGACTACCGGCCTGTCATCTCCCTCGACAGGGGGAGCTGGGCTTCACTGGAGGCCACCGGGTCCTTCCCCACCCCCATGCCCGGTCTCAGCCTTTCACTGGAGGGCACGATGGGCCGGTTCGATGACGGTTTCGGGAACAGCATTCCCGTCGGGGCCTCCTCGGCAGGCATGGGTGAAAGCACAAGTGATAACTTCGGTTCCCTGGCAGCGGGCTTCACCTATGAGAAGGGGTGGCTTACCCGAGGAACAGCCTTGTGGGCCGACCTCCGAGGGGGGACCCTCCTCGGTGAGCCACCGATGCAGGGCTACTTCTTTCTGGGCGGCCGCCAAACCCTCCCCGGCCATGCTTTCCGCTCCCAGGTCGGAGACCGCTTCTGGCTGGCCCGAACCGAAGGCTCCATGGACCTGCTACACCCCATTCTCCGCCTCAGGGCCTTCGGCGCAGCGGGGAGGGCCTGGGGGAAGGAGATGTTCCAGTTCCCCTCCGGCACCGGGAGCGGTGATACGCCTGTCCTGTTCTCTGCCGGCCTCGGCTTAGGCCTGGGTTGGGACGTCCTCCGCCTGGACTTTGCCCGAGGTCTCGGGGATGGAGGAGAGTGGCAGGTGATCCTCGCCGTGAGATCGGACTTCTGGCCTTTCCTGTAAGCCTGGGCGGGGAGCGGGCAGGAGTGCCCCCGCCCCACCCTGAATGGGATCATCGAGGGCATCTAGGAATCCCCATCTAACGGGATTCCGCTTAGCGGGAACCCCGGGGGTAGGCTGAAGGGGGTGGGCTCGAAGAAGCCCGCCCTCTTCTTCGTGGTAGGCAAGACGGGTGGTTTCCCGGTTCCATTCCGGCGGGGAACGGTTCATCTCTCAGATGTAGTCGTAGATCCGGATGCGAAAGAGGATTTTGACCAGGGAATTGGTGAGAGCGATTCCCTCCCCGACGATCCAGATGGGCAAGAGCACCTTGTACTGGAATACCCTCAGCTTTGGGTAGGGAAGCCGGGTGCCCTTGACGAGCAGAATCCCCATTACGGCGATGAAACCGAAAAAGCCGAAGCTGGCCATTACGATATGGGTCAGGAAGAGCTTGCTTTGCCACGGAACAAAATCGGAGTAGGGAAGCTGTGTCGTGGGTGTGATGCCGAACGATGCGAGAACCGCTGTCACACCGTCCACCAGGACCGCGGTCAAGAGAAAAACCAGGAACGGGTGTCGATCCAAATAGAAACGGCGGCTACCCACGATGTACAGACCCAGTGCAACAAAGGCCAGGGTGATATTGATCAGGGCTGGCGGGTATATCGACATGGCGCGAAAGTACATTACTTTCCCGGGGACAGCAATTTGGCCCCCTTCTCCCTCCACGGGTGGACGAATGAAGAAGACACCTCTGCTCCTCGGGATCCTTTGGGTGGCACCATGCCTCCTGGTGGCATGTGGCCCGTCCCCGGAGACCAGGGATGATGAAGCGGGAGGAACACCCCGTGAGGTAACGGTGGAACGCCGGGACATCAGTGCCTCGGTGCGAGCCACGGGGATCATCAAGCCCATGGTGGGGGCCGAGGTGAGGGTGGGGTCCCGCATCTCCGGTGTCGTCCAGCGACTGTACACGGAGGTCGGAAACCCTGTCGAGGAGGGTGATCTCCTTGCCCAGCTCGACGCCACAGAGCTAAGGGCCCGCAGCGACCAGGCGTTGGCAGCCGTCAACATGGCCAGAGCCGAGTTCGACTACGCCGAGAGCGATCTCGCACGGAAACGAGAGCTGGTGGCCAGCAAGGTCGCGCCCAGGATCGAGCTCGAGGTTGCCGAGAATGCTCACCGGGTCGCGGAGCTTCGGGTCAGTGAGGCCGAAGCCAATCTCGCGTACGCCCGTACCCAGTTGGGCTACGCCCGGGTCCTGGCTCCCATCTCAGGGGTCGTGGCCTCGGTGACCACCCAAGAGGGGGAGACCGTAGCGGCCAGTTTCACCACCCCAACCTTCGTCACCATCATCGACCTTAACAGGTTGGAGCTCTGGGCCTACGTCGACGAGACCGACATCGGCCGGGTGGAGGAGGGACAACCGGCCAGCTTCACGGTGGACACCTACCCGGATACCGATTTCCAGGGGACGGTCCAGTCGGTCTATCCAGATGCGGTGATCGAGAACACGGTGGTGAACTACATCACCATCATCAGCATCGGGGACCGCCAAGGGAAAACCCTCCGCCCGGAGATGACGGCCAATGTCACCCTTTTTCTCGAGACTCGGGAGAACGTTCTGGCCGTGCCGCGCCGAGCTCTTCGCCGGGATCGTGGGCGGTACCTCGTGTCGGTGGTTCGGGAGGGCCAGATCGAGGAGCAGGAGGTGCAAGTGGGGTGGCGGGACGATCAGTATACCGAAATCATGCGGGGCCTCGAGGACGGCGACGTCGTTCTCATTGAAGGGTAATGATCGAGCTCAACGGGATCGATAAGACCTACGAGAGGAGTGAGGGCGCGCCTGTCCAGGCTCTGGCCGGCATCGATCTCTCCATCCAATCGGGTGAGTTCGTGTCGGTTGTGGGCGCTTCCGGGTCGGGGAAGTCCACGCTCATGAACATCATGGGCCTCCTGGACCAGCCCACAAAGGGATCCTATCGCTTCGACCAGCGGGAAATCGGGCAGTTCACGGTGGACGAGCTGGCCCAGATCCGCAACGAGCGAATCGGATTCGTCTTCCAGTCCTTCCACCTTCTGGCTCGTACCTCAGCCCTGGAAAACGTCGAGCTGCCCCTCATCTATTCGAGCCGCAGGGAATTCCGAAGCCTGGCCGAGAAGGCGTTGAAGGCTGTGGGACTCGAAGACCGATCCAACCATTTCCCTTCCGAACTGTCCGGCGGCCAACAGCAGAGGGTGGCCATCGCGAGGGCTTTGGTGAACGAGCCGGACATCCTCTTCGCAGACGAACCCACTGGGAATCTCGACTCCCAGTCGGGGGGAGAAATCATCGAAATCTTCAAGGAGCTGAACGAACAAGGGAAGACCGTCATCCTCGTCACCCACGATGAGGGGTTGGCCCAGAACGCCACCCGGATCGTGCGCCTTTCCGACGGACGGATCGTGGAGGACCGGGCGGTGGAGGGCGACCGATGAAGTGGCGGCGGATCCTCCGAAGCAGTCTCCTCGTCATGAGCCGGCACAAGCTGAGAACCGCATTCATGATGTTGGGCATTCTCGTGGGCGTCTCGGCTTTGACCCTCATCTTCGCCATCGGAAAAGGAACCCAGGAAAGGGTCATGTCGAACATCGAGTCGGTCTTCGATGCCTCGAGCATCATGATCAACGCCGGGGGAAACAGGATGATGGGTGGTCCTCGGAATGAGGGGCAGGTCACCACCCTGACCATCGCCGACCTGGAGGCCGTTGCCGAGGAACTCCCGGGCATCGCGGCGTGGGATCCGATGCAGATGATGCCCGCTCGGGAGGTAAAGTTCAGGGACCAGAGCGCCAACCTGCGGGTCCTCGGTCACTCCCCTGCGGCCGAGGAGGTGTGGAACCGAGGAGTGGTCCGCGGGAGGTTCCTGGATTCTGACGATGTCGATACTTCGGCCCGGGTGGCTTTAATCGGCCAAGCCGTGGTGGATGAGCTGTTCGCCGACCTGGACCCGTTGGATCAGCAGATCCGAATCAGCAACATCCCCTTTCGTATCGTCGGTGTTCTCGAGTTCGTCGGACCGGATCCCCATGGCATGGACCGAGATCTTGAGATCTACGTTCCCATCACCACGGCCATGCGCAGGATCTTGAACGTCGACTACATCGCGGCCGGGAAGTTCTTGGTAGAAGATCCTGATCTCGTGGTCGAGACAGCGGAACAGATGGCCGAGATCATGCGTCAGCGACATGGGATCACGGCGGGGGAGCCGGATGACTTCTCCATCAT
>JABDNZ010000122.1 GCA_013043565.1 Gemmatimonadota bacterium
GTCTGTGTCAGCCTCAATGACTTCGACAACATTGATCGGGTCGTTGCCCTTTCCGGTACGAGACTCTCGCAAGGGGACGAGAGACTACTCACCGGCCTGGCCATGTCGGTCAACTCTCGCTATTGCCGCCACGGGTGCGTGGAGTGTGCCGGCGCATGTCCGAAGGAAGTGCCGGTCAGTAGGATCATGCGGTACGCCTACTACTTCGAGGGACAGGGCCGAGAAAAGCATGCCATGAGCCGTTATGCGCACCTTGGAGGTTCCGATGGCTCAGCCTGCTTTGGCTGCTCGGCTCCGTGTGAAACAGCCTGTCCGCATGGATTCCAGGTTCGAACGCAGATGTCGAGGGCACACTCATTGTTGACGTTGGCGTAGGCTCGGCAGGACCGTCCGCCGATATTCCTTCCGAAATCCAGGAGGGGATCCTATCCTTTTGAATAGGACTGTTTGCTTTCTGGAGGCCGTCTTCGGAGTCCCATCTCCCTAGGACCCTTTCCCGAATGGTCGAAGATCACATACTCTCCGCACGCATCCTGATGGTGGATGACGAGGAGTCCAATCTCGAGTTATTGAGGCGGATTCTCGAGCCGGTCGGGTTCAAAGACCTCCGGGATACGTCCGATCCCTTTCAGGTTCTACCCCTTTGTCGACAGAGCCCGCCGGACCTGGTGCTTCTGGACATCGCGATGCCGGGGAAAAACGGTTTTGAGGTTCTGGCAGAGATCAGGCAAGACATGGGGGAGGAGGAGTACCTCCCCGTCCTGGTCCTCACGTCCGACCACTCTCCCGATACGAAACGTCAGAGCCTCTCGGCCGGTGCCCAGGATTTCCTGACCAAGCCGTTGAGCCCGGCGGAGGTCCGCCTGAGGGTGAGGAACTTGTTGCAGACTCGGTTCCTCCACCTGGCTCTTCGGGACCACAACCGCCACCTGGAGGAAAGGGTCCGGGAGAGGACTGCGGAGTTGGAGGAAGCCCACGCCCAGATTCTGGCCCGGTTGGCCCGTGCTGCCGAGTACAGGGACGACGAGACCGGAGAGCACACCCGTCGCGTTGGCCGTTTGTCGGGTGCGATTGCGCAGGAGCTGGGGCTTGATCCCGAAGAAGTCTCCCTCATCCACCAGGTGGCTCCTCTTCACGACCTGGGGAAGATCGGCATCCCTGACGACATCCTCCTCTTTCCGGGTCCGCTCACCACCGAACAAGAACAGGTCATGAGGTCTCATACCGAGATCGGGGGAGATCTCATGTCGGGGAGCGGGATCTTCCTGCTGGATCTCGCGGAACAGATCGCCCGGACCCACCACGAACGGTGGGATGGTAGCGGGTACCCGCTGGGACTGTCGCGCGAGGAGATCCCTATCGCCGGTCGCATCGTGGCTGTTGCCGACTCCTTCGATGCCGTTACCCACCGCAGACCGTACAAGCCAGCCTGGCCTGCGGAGGAGGGTTGGAAGGAGATCGCAGGGAAGGGCGGCACCGATTTCGATCCGGCAGTGTTGGAGGCATTCACCAACGTCTTAAGGTCAACCGGCCTCAACGTGGGAGATCAATCATGAAGTGCCGTCTGATCCGGATGCCCGCCAGGTACAGGCGGGTCTTTCCGGCCGGCAGCAGCGCCGTGGCCGTCTTCTTGTTTTTGCTTGCGGGATGCAGCTTTCTGGAGCCGGCCCGGGAACCTGCCGCTCCCAGCGTGTTCGACTCCGGGCTTGCCCTCATGGCAGGGGGAGACTTCGCGGGCGCGGAGCTCGCGTTCCGGCGTGCGGCATCCCGTTGTGAGTCCGGTGCTGACGGTCGGCGGGCCCTCCTGTTCCTCTCCTTTCTGGCCCTGGATCCGAGGAATCCGACAGCCCAACCCGATTCCGCCGCCCTTATGGCGGCTCGGTTCCTGAACCTTCCCGGGAATACTCGCCAGGAGACCTTGGAGGCTGAGGCCCTCTATATCACCGCTCTGGACTACGGAGCCGATCCGGAGCTGCGTGTCAACCCGGAAAACCCGGGTTTCGCGGTCCGTTTCGGGGACTGTGACCAACCCTTTCCACCCAGAGACGTCAGGCCGTTACCGACCCTGGACAATCCGACTTCGGGTCTCCTGAAAAGCCTCGATGAGGAGAGGGGGACCCTCGCTCAAGAAAACCAAGGGCTCCGCTATACGGTACGGCAGCTTCGTCGCGCCTCCGACTCCCTCCAGGCGGGAGTGGATAGCCTGGAGGCGGAGCTGGCGCGGATCCGCCAGATCATTCGGCTTCCAGACACTTCAGTCACGAGGCCCCCGGACACCGCCGGCGCAAGGCGCCCGGACACCGCCGTTGCAAAGCGCCCGGAAATCGGACTGACTCGGTCCCCCGATGCGATGCTCTCTCGGATCCTTGGAACCGATACGGCCCGACCCCCGCGATCTCCATGAAGGTCCGGGATCGGTTGGTTCTGTCTTATGCGCTGGTGGGAGTCATGTTGGCGGTTCCCTCCTTCTTCGCCGCCGGGCGCCTGGGTGAGTTGCGGGATCTGGCTGTGCGAGAACGGGCGAGACACGCCGAGGCGGCTTTAGCCCTGGGAAGTATCGAAACGGGTCTCTCGGAATTTGATCGGTTTGTGAGGAGTTATGTGGCCGCCCCCGATTCGGCCCTCCGCCAGTCGGTATTCTCCTCTTTGAGTAACCTCCGAGAAAATGCCCAGAGAATCGAAGACGCCGGCTTCGGCGATGCAACCGAGGGCTTCGACTCGGATCTTGGGAGCCTCGAGGCGGAGGTACGCGAACTGGATCTTCTGGTGTCGGATGGCCGGTTGGGAGAAGCTACCCAGGCCTTCTTCGTCCTCGAGCCCGAAATCAACAGGGCCCGGGAGGGATTGGAAGCCATCGCCCGCAACATCGATGTCCGAGCCGCCGCGGACTTCGATCGGGCTGAAGAGATCTCCGGATCGGCTCGCGTCATCACGCTCCTCACGGTTTTGGTTGGGATCATCCTGGCGCTCCTTGTGACCGGGTGGGTGCACCTTGCGCTTTGGGCCCCGCTCCATCGCCTTCGAGACGCATTCTCGGCGGTGGAGGGGGGACGCTATGCCACACCCCGGGACCTGCCCTATGGAGGGGGGGACGAAATCGGCGATCTGTCGAGGTCGTTCAGGGCCATGGCGCAACGCCTGGAAGACCTGGATCGGCTGAAGACCGAGTTCGTTGGTGTGGCAAGCCACGAGCTGAAGACACCCATCAACGTGATCCGGGGATACACCGAACTCATCGAGGAGGAGCTCGCGGGGGAGCTTACACAAAACCAACGAGACATCCTGGACCGAATCGCCGATCAAACCCGTTCGATGGCCCGGATGGTGAGCCGCCTGATGGATATCAGCAAGCTCGAGACGGGCAGCTATCAAATGGAGTTTGAAGTGGTCCTCGTCGAAGATCTACTCCTGGGCTTGGTACGAGGGTATGAGCTTCTGGCTGGCGAGCGTGGCATCAACCTCCACACTGAGATCCTGCCCGACACCCCGGCCGACGTGGAAGTGGATGTGGATCTGTTCCGAGGTGAGGTCCTGGGGAATCTGATCTCCAACGCCCTTCGGTTCGCTCCGGAGGGGGGAGAGGTGCGGGTCCAGGCTCGGCCCGACGTGGGAGGTGTCCTTTTCGAGGTGGCCGACAATGGGCCAGGGATCTCGCGCAGGCACCGGGCCCACGTGTTCAAGAAGTACTACCAGGCGGAACGATCCCAGGCCATGGGGTCCGGACTGGGGTTGGCTATCGCCCGGGAGCTGGTGGAGGCCCATGGGGGTTGGATCAACTTGGGAGATGGGAACCAGATGGGGTTGGGG
>JABDNZ010000126.1 GCA_013043565.1 Gemmatimonadota bacterium
ATCGGTATCCTCGGCATGAGCTTCAAAGCCGGAACCGACGATCTTCGGGAATCGCCCATCGTAAAGGTTATCGAGGCTCTGATCGGGAAAGGCATGACTCTTCGGATCTTCGATTCAGATGTCTCCCGGTCCAAGATAATTGGCGCCAACCGAGAATACATCGAGCGTGAGGTCCCCCACATTTGGGAGCTCGTAAAGCCGGACCTAGCGGAGGTGGTGGGCTCCTCGGACACGATCGTTATCGGAAACCCATCGCCCGAGTTCCGGGATCTAGGGGGGAGCGTAGCAGCCTCCGGGAAGGTAGTGGTCGACCTGGTCCGGGTTTTTGATCCGCCAGGTCCTCCGGGCGCAGATTACCGTGGAATAGCCTGGTGACCGCGTAAGGGCTAGACACGTTCTGCGGGCCGGGCCCGCGGCTATCACCGGGGTACTCTCGGCAGAAGGGCCAAGAACCCGGAAACCCAGCCCTCGAAGTCGAGAGTCGAGAGGTTTCCGTGGTCCACCAGCCTGGGCAGGAGGAGGTGGTGGTCCGACGGGCCTGCAAGCCCTGGTTCACAGGTGGTCGCTGAGTGCACTCCCGATTCTTCCAGCCAAGGCAGGAACTCTGGTCTGTAGTCACCACTCGGGTAACAGAAATGAACGGGCTCTCTCCCGGTTTTCGCCAGAATACTCAGTCGGTTGTCTTTCAGCTCCTTTAAATACAGCTCCTTGTCCCTTGGCGATCGATGCCGGTGGGTGTGGAGTTCCACATCTATCCCTCCAGCCGCGATCTCCCGGACCTCCTGAGCTGTCATGAGCTGGAGAACCCTACTGTCCCATAACTCATCGGCATTCGCACCCAGGATGGAAGCCAGGTTTCGAGCGAGTTGGTCTTTCTCTCCAACCGACAGGCCTTCCCGCTCAGCGAAATCGACCAAGGCTGTTTGGGCCGCATCCCTACCTTCTTGACTCCGGGTATCAAAGGTCAGGTCCCCTCCCGTGAGGTCGCCGGCCGAAATCAGGGGGCCTTGGTGTTTCCACATGAGATAAGAGCAGATGAGGTGAAATACCGGAACCCGGTGGTCGGCGTAGTAGGTCGTGAGGTACACGGTGGCCGGGAAGCCAAACTCCTTCAGGAGGGGAAGGGCCTTGGCGTAGAACCCATAGTCGCCATCGTCGAAAGTCAGGGCTACCGAACGCTCCGGGAGAGAGCCGGATGCCAGGCCCTGGAGGCCTTCGGCCAACGGTATGACCGAGTATGATCCTTTCGCCAGAACCTCCAGCCGCCCTTGGAACTCATCCTCTGTCATAAACAGGGGCCGGCGCCACTCATGCTCCCGGTCAAGTGAGATCCCGTGGTAACAGAGGATCATGAGGCGGCGATTGCGCCAAGAGCTGGTGCCGACGAGTTCAAATGCCCCCAGGGTCCTTGCCAGACCAAGAGTGGGTCGCTTCAGGGCTTTGATGATCCCCATTTCTTTCCTTCCCGGTAAACTCCCGCCGTTTCGGGCGCCTTGGCAAAGCAGGTCCCAGGTACCTCGACCTGGCCGCGGTCCGGTGGATCCTAAAGCGCCGGCAGCCCGAATGTGGTCCTGCTTTGGGGGCCGATGCAAGGATGGGGGGGCAAAGGCCCCCCCATCCGTCATGTCGGCTTTTGTGTGGGTGAGGAGAGTTACCGTCGGCCTGCGGAGGAACAGCTTGTTGCTGCACTGGGCGGCCAAATAATGCAGTTCCCGCCGGGGAGAGAGTTGTTATAGGTGGCTGGTGCCAGGATGTTGCCCGTAACGACGGCTCCCGGTGCCATAGTCAAGAGATTCGAAGCGTTCTGAAAACCGTAGGTCGCCTCGCCAATGATGTTGTTTTCGAAGACGAAGTTCGTTTTCCCACCGCCTTCGAACGCCACCTGGTTCTGATAACTCCCATGCCACTCGTTATGGCGTACGGTCAGGTCGCGGATGTCAGATAGGATCTGAATAGCCCTGGGAGTTGGGGCACCTCCATAAGGGTTATCGTGGCCGCCGTTCTCGAAGATGTTGTCCTCGATCAGGACCCTTGAGAGGACCTCCGCCACCGGTGGTTCGGGGGCTGCTGCCAGGCTGATTCCCCACGGAAAGTTCCGAATGGTGTTGCGGCGGAAGGTGATGTCGGTCGCTTTACTCCAAGCGCCGTGGGCACCCCCGTTCTGATTCACGCTTTTGATATTGATCGCCACGCGCTGAGCATCGTCCCACGTGTTTTCGAACAGGTTGTTCTCAACCAGAACCCGGACCGCCGTCTTGATCTCGAAGAGGTTCTTCACACTCCATTTTCCGCTGGTGAACCATTCGGGCGGCTTGCGGACGATGTTATTCCGAATCGTGATGTCCGAAGGAACATGGTCTGCAGATGCCGGGTCGGCGCCACCGAACATGATATTTTCTCCAGCGCCTTCCAGAACATTGCCTTCCAGCCAATAAGGCCCAGCTCCGCTGACCGAGAGGAAGGCCTGGGAGTCGAACCCTTTGATGTGGCAGCCGGTGAGCGAGGAGTTGAGAACGCTGATGTGGGTTCCATTACCCAGGACGCAACGCCTCAGAGACAGGTTGTCGTGCCCGTGGACATCCACGTCCTCAAGCGTGATCCTGTCTGCATCGGTGATGGCTACGAGAGTGGAATTCGAAGTGAAGGAGGACCGAACCTCGGTGCCC
>JABDNZ010000128.1 GCA_013043565.1 Gemmatimonadota bacterium
CCAGGAATCCCACGTCGAAGGTCCTGGCGGCGGCGGCGAGGCCAAAAGCCAGCACCAACAGGGATGCTCCTAGCCAACGGTCCAACGTTCTCATCGGACAAACCCGATTCTCTCGGCCAGAGACAGGAAGGCCCCCACCTGTTCCTCGACATAGTCGGTGAACTCCGAGCCAGCCATGAAGAAAGGTTCAAGGCGGTACTGAGCCCGGACCTCGGCCCAATGATCCGACCCGGCCAGGGCGGTGAACCTCTCCGCCCAATCGTCATAGACCGAGTCAGAAACCTCCCCTGGCAGATAGAAACCCCTCCAGGTCATCCATTCCACATCGATCCCGGCCTCGAAGGTGGTGGGCAGATGGTCCAGCGGGGGAGAGAGGCGGGCGCGGCTCAACACCGAAAGAACCCGGGCCGACCCCGACTCCAGATGGGGCAAGACCTCCGAAGCCTCCCCGGAGTGGAGGTTCACGAATCCACCCAACAACGCGGCCACGGCCTCGCCCCCTCCGTCGAACGGGACATACCGAACGGTTCTCGGGTCGACGCCAACCGCCTCGGCCAAAAGGAGCACCTTCACGTGATCCTGACTCCCGACGGCGCTCCCACCGGCCACCACCACGGAGCCTGGGTCATTGCGCCAGTCCGCCACCAGATCGGCGAGGTTCTCCCAGGGAGCGTCGGACCTGACGGTGATGACCCCCGCTTCTGCGGCCACAGCAGCCACCCACCGCACGTCATGGACGTCGAGAGATCCGAATAATCCCTGAGCAAGATTGAGAGTTGTTGCGGGGCTGGCGGTGAAAAACGCCCCTGTGTCTCGCGAGCGACTCGTGGCAGCCTTCACATAAGCCCTCCCGCCCCCGGCCCCCGGGAGGTTGGTGACCCGCACATTTTCCGAAACCAAGCCAAGCTCGGTGAAGGCTCGGGCCGCAAGGCGGCAAGCCAGGTCCCAACCCCCTCCGGGGTTTGCCGGAGCAACGCACTCGTAGCGAACGGAATCGGAGGAGCCCCCACATCCAACAGCCGCCACCAGAAGAAGGGCCACCAACCGAGGTCTGCGCATAGGGGATCGCCCCGAGTGAGAGAGCCTCGACAGAGGCAGGAACCTAGAACGAAAGGAGCTTGGTCGCTTTGAGGGTCACGGTCCGCTCCAGGACTCCCCCCTCATCCGGGTTCTGGCGCTGAGAATAAACGATGAAGAGATCACTGAGGGGCGAGTGGATGAAGTTGTACCTGAGGTTGATGACGCGATCCTCGGAAGCGGTGTTGTACTGAAAGAACGCGCTGAGGAACGACCGGGTCGAGCCAGCGAGATCAACCCGGGCCCCGAGGACGTCAGCAGTAAAAGAATCATCCGGGAGATCGATCTCGTTTCGCTCTACCCCCAACTCCAACCCGAAGTGGGGACTCGGCCTCCAACCACCTCCCACCGAGATAGACCTCCGACTCCCATCGTAGAAACCGCCGCCCGACACACGAACCTCCCCGGACAGATGCCGGGCTGCGTTGGATCGGTAGCCCAGCGACCCTTCCCGGAAGCTGTACCGCCCTTCAGAGACCAATCCTCGTCCAGCCACAGGGAAAGCTTCATCGATCACTTCCAGCCGATCCGAGGCTGAGAACGTGAGAGCCCCGCCATCGAGGAACGCCACGCCCAACCCAACCGTTCCTTTTCTCGTTTCCAGGGCTGACTCGAGGTTGGTGATATAGTCCAACTCGAGGTAGGGGTTGAGCTCGTTGACGTGAGGAATGGCCGGCCGGGGGTGAGCGCCCACGGTTCCATACGTATGCCGGATCCCCCTCCGAGCCACGAACCCGATTCCTGGGTCGAAGGCATCTCCGATTTCCCTGTACAGGGCCGAGATATCCCAGAGGCGGTCTCTGAAAGCCGCCGACACCCGTGCGGCGCGATTGTTACCCTCCCTGCCGGGGTACTGGGTCGCCGACAGGTAGGAGTGGATCAGAAGTTTGTCCCGGATCCTCAGGTTGGCGTCCACCCCGTAGCTCCGGTTGTAGTCCGGTGTGCCGCTACCCAGGCCATCCCGGCTTGCTACGAGGCCACCAACCTGAATCACCCCGCCAAAACTCCGCCTGACCCTGGCCACAGAAAAGAGCTCCCGGGAAAGATCCGGCGTGGCTTCCGTTTGCATGTTCAGGAAGCCTACGTCGAAGGACCCGACTCGGCCGGTCAACCGACCCCCTGCTACGATCGGGACGGGACGGCCCTGGTACAGTCCGATACGACGGGAGTGAAAGAGGGTGAAGTCCCGTGGGGAGGCTCCCATCCGGTAGTTCCGCTCCGACAGGTCCCCGAAGGTGAATAGTCCGGCATTCTCGACAAAAAAGTCTCTCTTCTCCGGGAAAAAGAGAGAGAAGCGCGTGAGGTTTACTCGCTCCTGATCTACCTCTACCTGGGAAAAGTCGGTGCGGTATGTGAGGTCCAGCGTGAGACGGGAGGTTACCCCGTACTTGAGGTCCATCCCGCCGTCCCAGTCGGCACCGGAGACGGCGTCGGGAACCACGTCCCCACCCGAGTGATCGGCCAGGACGAAGGGTTTGATGGTGAGATTCCGTGGGCGAGGCAGCCCCGAGAGTCCCGTGAGCGTCCCAGCCAAAGCCATTGTGTGGACCCGAGACCTTCGATCCAGGGGAGCCCAATAGGAGTCCTCGTTCCGGCGCCGGAGCCTCCGAAGGAAGTTGACGCCCCAGCTCTGATTCTCACGCCGGGGATCGTAGCGCAAGGTAGTGAATGGGATGGCCAGCTCCACCGTCCACCCCCGGTCGTGAATGGACGTCTTCACCTCGATCACCCCCTCCCACGCCAGGTTGGCCGTTCGGGAGTTGTCGAAGGTCTGGCCATCCTTCACCGCGCCCCTTGGATTGACCAGGAACATGAAGGAGTTCCGCCGGTCCAGGAACGGATCGAGGGTAACCCCGAACACATCGTCGCTGTGTGTGTCGAAGTCCTGCTCCAGGTACTGGGCCACGATATGGTCCGGATCGGAATCGAAGAGTACTGCACCCACATAGAGG
>JABDNZ010000131.1 GCA_013043565.1 Gemmatimonadota bacterium
CCGGAGCGATCACCGTAGCCTTCATGCTGGCCAGGCTGGGGAGGATGATGCCGGCCGCGGGGGGGCCCTATGCCTATACCCGCCGTGGTCTAGGGAACCTGCCTGCCTTCCTGGTGGCCTGGGGGTATTGGATCAGCATCTGGTCTGGGAATGCCGCCATCTCAGTAGCGTTCGTCGGGTACATGGGGGCGTTCTTTCCTGTCCTCACCGAGAACTCGGCCATGGGCGCCGGTGCCGCCCTCGCCGCCATCTGGTTCCTGACGGGCGTGAATACCCTCGGGGTGAAGGAGGCCGGAATCGTGCAGCTGGTCACGACGATTCTGAAACTGCTTCCCCTCATCGCCATCGGGACCCTCGGACTGCTTTACCTGGACCCTGAACACTTCCGACCCCTGAACCCCACCGGCGAACCGCTCTTCAACGCTATAACAGCCACGGCGGCCCTTACCCTCTGGGCCTTCACGGGTTTGGAGTCCGCGACCATTCCAGCCGAGGCCGTCAAGGATCCTGGCCGAACCATTCCTAGAGCCACCCTGATCGGGGTGCTGACGGCGGCCGTGATTTACCTCCTCGCCACCGTGGGAGTCATGGGGATCCTCCCAGCCACCGAACTGGCCGACTCCACGGCCCCTTTCGCCGACGCCGGGCGGGCGATCTGGGGGTCAAGGGCAGGATCTTTGATCGCCGCCGGAGCGGCGATCTCCGCTTTTGGCGCTCTGAACGGATGGGTCCTATTGCAGGGTCAGTGGCCCATGGCAGCGGCCCGTGACGGACTGTTCCCCCCGGTTTTTGGAAAGATCTCCCGACGGGGAGTGCCCGTGGCGGGGATGGTCCTCTCCAGTCTGCTCGTCACCGGGCTCATGGCCCTGAACTTCACCTCAAGCCTGGTAGACCAGTTTACCTTCATCATCCTCCTGGCTACCCTCAGCACCCTGATCCCTTACGTGTTCTCCGCCGTTGCCGAACTGGTCATCTTCGTTCGGGAGCGAGAGAATTTCCGTGGAGAGCGCCTCGCCGGC
The DNA here is from genome assembly GCA_013043565.1 of Gemmatimonadota bacterium. Classification (GTDB taxonomy): domain Bacteria; phylum Gemmatimonadota; class Gemmatimonadetes; order Longimicrobiales; family Gaopeijiaceae; genus JABDNZ01. The sequence continues at coordinate 1,020 of JABDNZ010000131.1, forward strand.
GCTTCCGTCATCGCTGTTATCGCTCTCCTTTACTCGCTTTGGGCCATCACGGGAACCGGTCTGGAAACGGTCCTGTGGGGACTGGTGCTCATGGTGGCCGGCCTGCCCATCTACTGGTGGCAAACGCGCCGGAGCAGGTAGCGTTTTCCGTCTGCTCGGACATGAAGACACCTCCGGCACAGGAGGCTTGACTGAAGTAAAGGCAGGCTGAAGATTAATGTCATTAAGAAACATGGACTCGTCCGAATAGGCACCCCAAAGCCGAGGATCCACGGGGACTGACCCCCCCGGAACCGAGAAGGTCGGACCCGGAGCCTCGGCGGAAAGAAGAAGCGGGTGTCTTCGTATTTGTTGTATGTTGTGGTCCCGTCCCGGTCGATACTTCGTGGCAGCTCCATTACCGGGAGAAAATGCCTTTGTCCCAAATAATGGAAAGCGGTTCCAACGAGGCGCCGCCCTCTCCTCCCCCAGGGACCCAGGTGCTCTCCCGGGCCATTGCAATCCTGCAATCCTTCACCCAGGAAAGGCCGGGCTGGACCCTCTCCGCCCTGGCTGCCGACCTGAACCTTCCCAAATCCACGACCCACAGAACCCTCGTGGCCCTGGAGAGAAGCGGATTCCTCTCTCGGAACCCTCAGGGGGGGGAGTACAGGCTCGGACCGGAGCTGATTGTCCTCGGGGCTCGGGCCCTGAAGGCGGTCGACGTCCGTGACGCGGCCCGGCCGGACATCGAGGCTCTCGCCGAGGCCACGGGGGAGGACGTCACGCTGGAGTCCCGGGTCGGGTGGGAGGTCCTTCTTCTTCATGAGGAGTCCAGCCAGAGGATCCTGGGTCTCGGATCACCCGTCGGCACGCTCTGGCCAGCTCATGCCACGGCCACCGGCAAGGTTCTCATGGCTTTTTCCGCCGAACCTTCCATCCCACCGCCGGAAGGCCTCTTCGCCCTTACCCGGCACACGATCGTTTCTTGGGAGGAGTGGGTCGCGACCCTGGAGGAGGTCCGCCGCCGTGGGTTTGCCACCACAGTCGAAGAGCTGGAGTACGGGTACGCCGCCATCGCGGCACCGGTTAGAGACCAGACCGGCCGCCCGGCTGCGGCCGTGAGTATCGGCGGACCTTTGCATCGAATGAGTGAGGACCGCATGCCCGAGCTGACAGCGATGGTAACCGCCGCCGCGGGCCGGATATCCGAGCGGCTCGGCTACAGGAGTGAAGCAGATCTCGAAGGAATAGATGAATAGGTGGGGGCGCCTCGGATGAGCCGGTTTCCGGCATCGGGGCATGGCCCTTGTATGTACTCCTCAATCCGTGGGGGTGAACATGAAGCCCAGTAGTGTTCGACTTGCGTTTATCGCAACCGTCTTTTCCCTGATCCTGGGAGTGCCCCAGGATGTCAATGCCCAAGGCCGGGCCGTCGCAGGTACCGTTACCGACGCCCGGACCGGCGAACCCATCTCCGGCGCCCAGATCTCGGTTCGGGATCGGGGAATCGGAGCATTGTCCAATGCCGAGGGGCGATACGTCCTTCCGAATTTACCCGCAGGACGCCTGGAAATCCGGGTGCTGTACCTTGGGTACTCCCCCCAATCTCAGACGGTGGAGGTGCCCGAGGGCGAGACCACGGTGATCAACTTCGCGATGACCGTCCAGGCCATCCAGATGGAAGAGTTGGTAGCCACTGGGTATGCCACCCAGACCCGTAGGGAGGTGAGCAGCGCCATCGGCACGGTGACCTCGGTCAACCTAGAGG
>JABDNZ010000135.1 GCA_013043565.1 Gemmatimonadota bacterium
CGGCAAGGTGTTCCAGGACGACTCGGCACGGTACTGCATTCTGGGAGATCTCCATTCCCTCGATCCCTCGAGGCCCCGGGAACGTCAGACCGGGGACACGATCCAGCAGATGCTCGAAAGCCTGGCCCTGGCCGGGATGGATATCTACGACATCGTCAGGACCTGGTTCTTCGTCGACGATATCCTCGGTTGGTACGGGGACTTCAACCGGGTCCGATCCGAGATCTATACCAAGGCGGGAGTCTTCGACCGGTTTCTCCCAGCCAGCACCGGCATCGGAGGGCCCAACTCACACGGGGCTGCGGTCATCGCCACGGCCATCGGGGTTGAAGCGAAGGGGGAGGGCGTGACGGTTCGAGAAATCCCGTCGCCCCTCCAGTGCCCTGCTTTCGACTATGGAAGTTCATTCAGCCGAGCCGCAGAGCTGGAAACCCGAGATTGCAGGACCATCTTCGTGTCCGGAACCGCCAGCATCGATCCGGACGGCGCCACCGTCCACCTCGGTGATTCTGATGCCCAGATTGCTTTCACCCTCGATGTCGTGAAGGCGATCCTGGAATCGCGGGGTATGAACTTCGGCCAGGTGGTTCGAGGCAACGCCTACTTCAAGGACCGGGGAGACGCGGTGAAACTCGAGGGGCACAGCCGGAAAGTGGGCCTTCCCCTCCCACGCATCGTGGTCTCCCAGAACTTCGTCTGCCGTGACGACCTCCTGTTCGAGTTGGAGGTCCAGGCCATGAAGGCGAAAGACTGAATTACCTCCCGGACCGGGATGCGAAACGGTTCGACAATAACTTGCCAGCCCCGGGATCGGGGATGGATCGGAGCATAGAAGAAGTGAACGGGAAAGAGGAACCTCAGGTCCGAAAACAGAGGCCAGGCCATCGTGCCACCATTCGCTGCGGCGACGTCGAGTTCGGCGATGGCGATTTCACAGTTGTCGCGGGGCCGTGCGCCATCGAAAGCATGGAACAGGGCCTGGCAACAGCGAGAGTCGTGGCGAAGAGCGGAGCCAGGGTGCTCAGGGCCTCCCTGTTCAAACCCAGGACTTCTCCCTACTCCTTCCAGGGAATCGGTGAGGAGGGAATCTCCATCCTGGAGGCTATCAGGGAAGAGACGAACCTCCTCATCGAGACGGAGGTGATGTCGGTCGCCCAACTCGGACTCCTTCACGATCACGTAGACATGCTCCGGATCGGCACCCGATGCATGCGGAACTACGAGCTCTTGAAGGAAGTGGGGAAGACGAGAAAGCCCGTCATCCTCAAGCGGGGGATGAGCGCCACCCTGAAAGAGTTCCTGCTGTCGGCCGAATACCTGCTCGTAGATGGGAATGAAAACGTGGTGCTCTGCGAACGGGGCATACGGACCTTCGAAACCTACACCCGAAACACCCTGGATATCCTGGCCGTGCCGGCCCTGAAGGAACTCACCCACCTGCCAGTGATCGTCGATCCATCCCACAGCGCGGGCCGGAGGAGCCTGGTAGGACCGGCGAGCAAGGCAGCTCTTGCCGTAGGGGCCGATGGGCTCATCATCGAAGTCCATCCCCAACCCGAATCGGCGTTGTCCGACCAGGAGCAGGCCCTCGACCCGGCGGCCTTCTTGAGCCTCATGGAGGAACTGAGGACGATGGCGCCGGTGGTAGGAAAGAGCCTTTAGAGCGACAGGATGAAGCGCCGAAGGAAGCCCCGCTCGGCTCCTCCCAGGATCGAATAACGCTCTCTGGCCATGGCCGCTTCCCCTCCATGCAGCCGAATCGCCTGATCCACGCTGACGGCTCTGCTGTCATGCATGTTCACATCACGGAAGCGCACACCCATAAGCCTCGCCGTTCGGACCTCCGCCGGCGTAGCTGTGGGCCCGCAGATGGTGGGGCGATCCGCCCCCAGGTCATGCAGGAGCAGATCCGAGTAGAGGAATACGGTTTTACGGTCCAGGGCCTCGATCTCATTTGGCCCTGTGGTCATGGACGGAACGTGGCAGGCAGGGCAACCAAGTTGAACGAAAATCTGGCGCCCCCATTCCAGGGTGTCCCGGGCAGCTTCGCTTTCCAGCGGCGGGGGCGCCGCGGGGGCAAGGAACCGGATGTACTCGGCGACTGCCTCGACCTGCTCCTGCGTCAGTTCGGGATCGGGGACAGGGTCGGTGCCCGGCGGGAGGGGCATACCGTTCACCGTCTCCTCTTCTGAATAGGAAGGGGTGGTGAGGCCCAACGACCGTCGGAAGGCCCCTTCCGACAACTCGAGGATCGTGGCTCGGTACGCCTTGTGGCCCAATCGGCCCAGGCG
>JABDNZ010000142.1 GCA_013043565.1 Gemmatimonadota bacterium
GCTCGTTTGTTGGAGGACATCGATCAGATTTCGAACCGACTCGGCCACATCGAGGAGGAACTCGATTTCTACAAGGAGTTGCGTGGAACCGAAGGCCGGGAGCGTCTCCCTCCGCCGGCCGAAAGCGAAGAGACGTAATGACCTACGCGACGATCCAGCGACAGGTCCGCCTCATCGGGGGGGGGACCCGAAGGGGCCTTGTCCTGGCCGGGACCCTGGCTTCTTTGCTGGCCGCGGCATGCTCGGCTCAGACGTCGGCTTCCACGCCAAACCCCCGGGCCGTCCCCGACATCAACGTGGTCGAGTTGACGACGGACCTGATTCAGGCTGATTTCGCCGCAGGGGTCTACACCGCGGAAGAGCTGACTCTGGCATTCCTGGATCGGATCCGTCGATACGAGGACCGCTACAACGCCCTGATCTCCCTCAACCCAAATGCGGTTCAAGATGCCGTTGCCCTGGACGCAGAGTACCGAGCCAAAGGGCCCCGCGGCCCTCTGCATGGGGTTCCTCTCGTCATCAAAGACAACATCGACTACGCCGGTCTCGTGACGACGGCTGGTTATTCGGGTTTCTCGAGCGCGACCGGCGGTGTGGACATGGTTCCGCAGGACGATGCCGCTGCGGTGGAGCGCCTTCGGAACGCAGGTGCCATCATCCTCGCCAAGACGAACTTGCCGGACTTCGCCGGCCATGGAACGCGGACGGAAAGCTCCGTGGCGGGCCAGACCTTAAATCCCTACAACCCGAACAAGGCACCCGGAGGGTCCAGCGGGGGGACGGCCACCGCAGTGAACGCCAGCTTCGCTGTCGCTGGGCTGGGTACCGAGACGGGCGGGTCCATCCAGAATCCCGCAGCCGCGCAGGCTCTCGTAGGCGTGAAACCCACCTTCGGGTTGGTCCCCCTCGAAGGAGTGGTGCCCATGAGCGCTACCTACGTCGACGTGGTAGGGCCTTTGGCCAGAACCGCCCGGGACGCCGCTGTTCTCCTCGACGCCATTGCCGGGCCTTCCGCTGAAGACCCTCGCACAGAGGCGGCGGCCGGCCACATCCCCCCGGCGGGCTACACGGCTGGACTGAGCGAGTCGGCCCTGGAGGGGAAACGGTTTGGGCTGGTAGGGGATGGGTGGAGGACCTCGTTTCTCCCCCTCGCTCCAGAAACGGAAGCCCACTATCGAGCGGCCATCGACGTTCTCATCGCCGAGGGCGCAGAGGTCGTTGACGACCCGTTCAAGGGTAGTGGCTTCATCGAAAAGTACTCGGAGCGGAGAGGAATCAGATCCGGCGGTGTGGACGAGATGGCCGAGTATCTGAACGGCCTGGGAGACGGAGCGCCTTTCAACAGCATCGACGAATGGGAAGCCCTGTCCGGACAGAGTTTCAGACGGCGCGGTGGACGGGAAGGTGGCGTAGGGGAGGGGGAGGAAATCCAGGCCGTCCGGAGCGCCCTACCCGATTCGGCCCTCCGTGGATCAAGGGAATCCCGAGAACGCCCCGAAGCCGCAAGTGCCCGGCGGAGCTTCCCCGAATGGCGGGGCGAGATCCAACAACTGTTCCGGGATGTTCTCGACGCCCATCGTCTGGACGGGCTGTTCTTTCCTCAGGCCGGAGGCCCGATTCCCGATCTGGTCGAAGATCCGGAACGTCCGGGCTACAATCCGAACAACCATCCTGAGCTCCCCAGCAACATCGTCAACGACATGGGCTTACCGGTGGTGACCCTCCCGTTTGCCTACTACGAAGACGGCACCCCGTTCGTCCTGGCATTTGTCGGGGACGTCTGGACCGAAGGGGAACTCCTTTCCTTCGCGTTTGATCTGGAGCAGGCGACGAAGAGGCGGGTCCCTCCTCGGCTCGAGGAAGGGAGCGGGGGCTGAGATGTGGCGGATGTGTCTTTTCGCCCTGGCATTCTTCTCTTCCTTTCCGCCAGAGGTAACAGCCCAAGCGGATACCCTGGAGGTGGCTCAAAGAGCGGAGCACCTCCTCCGGCTCCGGTACAACCTGAGCAGGAGATCCAGCACCAGGATGAGTGCCAGGTCCCTCGGCCCCGTGGACCAGCGGTGTGACGGCGGGGAAGGGAACCTGTGCCATGGCAGTGACCCGGACAGAGGCTACTGTCCGAGGAACGTCCTCTGCCATCCGTCGGAGCGGCGCTTTTTGGAGAGCCTCGCCGAGGAGGCCTTGGAGAACCCCACCTCCGGGTTCCTCATGGGGCAAACCGTCTATGCGTTCACGAAATTCGGGTTTGTTGCCAACGCTATGAACCTGGTGGGCGCTTGCCGAGCCGATCCCTGGTGGTGTGGAGCGCTGCGTGGCTATGCGCTCCACGCCATGGGCAAGACCGAAGAGGCCGAATCGCTCCTGCGGGAGGCCATGAAGGCGGCCCCCCCCGACGTGAGGTGTTCTTTCGAGGATGGCACGTGGCTGCTTGGCGAATGGGGCCAACGCCGGGTAGGTGTGGATTTGGTCCCCAACGCCAGGGAGGACTCGAAGGACTGGAGCTGCGAGCGAAGGCTGGCAGTCTCTGACACGCTCTGGTGGATGGCCGATCCTCTGTTCCATGACTCAGTGAACGATCGATGGACGGAACATGTCACCCGGGCCCTCTCGGCCCAGTTTGCCCTCGAGATCAGGGAGGCTGTCCGAGGCACGGGGCTGCCGGCCCGAGAGCTGGACCCCCACTGGGCAATGCACGTACGGAGGGGGCCATGGGACTCTTTCGAGGTCCCGTTGGGCCCGGGGCCGATTGAGTTTTGGACAAGCGAAGAGGCGGCCCTCTACCACTTCGTGCCCGAGGTCGATCTTTCAGACTTCTCCCAACCGACCTGGAACCTGTCGGGCGATCTCAAAAGGGAGGGTTTCACTCCGAACCAGGGCCGGTTCTATCCGGTCCAAGTCCAGTTGGCACGTTTCAGGGTGGGGGACTCCCTGGGGCTCGCCGCCGCAGCGGACGTCATGGGAACCCCACTCAGGCGCAGCACCAACAGAGCGGCCCATCTTATCCTGTCGGACGCGCCCGGCAGCCGACCCCTGGAGCTTTCAGCGGACTTCTTCCGGGAAAACCCGTATTTTTGGGGAGTGACGGCGAATCGAGCCTCTGTTTTGAGCTTCGAAGTGGTTACCGGGCTGGGCATTGGGTGGGAGCGAAGACTGCTTTCCTCCTTGGAAACTTCCGGGCCTGGGATTTCGGATCTAATGCTGGTTGAGCCGTCCCAGGTGGAGGACCTCAGGACCCCCCGGCAAGCGGTTGGAGCAATGCTGCCGTCTCACAGTGTCGGGCAGGATGTAAGGATTGGGGTTTTTTCCGAGTTCTACGGGGCCCGAGAAGGTGAATTCCTCGAGCTTGAGTTGAGGGTGGCGGACCGGAATGGAGACCCTATCGAATCTCCGCTGGCCCTCGACCTGCCCGGGATGGAAACGGTCTTCGGGAAGTCCACCTGGACCGAAGAGGCCATGGGAAGCCCACATCCCGTGTATCTGGCTCTGGACCTCAACGGGCTGGACGGAGGCGACTATGTCCTCAGCCTTCGGGCTCGGTGGGCCGGGCAGGATTGGTTGGCCCAGACCCGGCCGATCACCATCCTCGAGTAGGACTGGTTCCCCGAAGGCCTCGGGGATCCGGCAGCTGCTGGGTGTCACCCCCGTGAACGTCACGCGGTCTTGGCGTGTATAGAAGACGGGTTTTTTTCCGCCATTCTGAGATGGCATCACCACCGTTAGGCGAGGTAAAACGAACATGAGTCATTCCGTTCCAGTTCTCGCGACCCGAATCCTGGTCTTTGCCGCCGTTTTTTCCCTCTCTGGTTGTGCCTCAATGTCAAAAACCCAGGAAGGAGCCGCGGTGGGTGGCGCCGCAGGGGCTGTTCTGGGTGGCATAATTGGGAACCAGGCAGGCTCCACGGCCAAAGGAGCCATTCTCGGGGCCGCTATCGGTGGTGCTGCCGGCGCCGTCATCGGGAGACGGATGGACGAGCAGGCTGAAGCGCTAGAGGAAGAACTTCCCGGTGCGGAGATCGAGCGAGTTGGCGAAGGTATCCAGGTTACCTTCGACTCCGGAATCCTCTTCGACTTTGACTCGTATGCCCTGCGCCCCGAAGCCAGGGAGCACCTCACGAACCTGGCTGCCAGCCTGAACGAGTACTCCGATTCCGAAGTCCTGATCGTGGGCCACACCGATTCCTCGGGGGCTGACGACTATAATCAGAATCTCTCGGAGAACCGGGCCAACGCAGCTGGGAACCACCTTATCCGAGGGGGAGTGACCCCCAGTCGTGTGAAGATGATGGGGTTGGGGGAGACCGAGCCGGTTGCGGCAAACGACACCGAGGACGGGATGCAGCTCAACCGCCGGGTGGAAGTAGCCATCTTTGCCAGCGAGGAGTACCGGAAGAAGGTTGGTGGGGGAGGCAACTAGCCCCGGTCTATCCGCCGGCTTGCCGGAAGCCAAGCCGGTTCAAAACATCCTGGAATCCCGGATCCTCCCGGATCGGGTCCCACATGGGGTCCACGCCCAGGTAGGCAACGGTGGGCGATTGAATCTGAATCCCCTCCTCGAGGAATTGGAGGGCCAGATCCGTTTCTCCCAAGGCGCCGTGCACCTGGGCTCGCCGGAGTGGATCGCTCCGGTCAAAACCCTCCTCCGCCTGTTCCAACAGCGCCCTGGCCTGGCCTGAGTCTCCCGCCACGGCGTGTATCCAGGCCAACTGCAGTATTGGGTTGGGCCAAGGTACGAGTTCAACCGACCGCCCCATGGCGGTCAGAGCATCCTCGTATTGCCCAAGGGCAGCGTAAGCCCTGCCCAAAAGGGTCCAACCGTGGTTGAAGTCCGGGTACCTTTGGGTGACTCCCTCCAGGTGACGGACGGCCGATACGTGGTCCCTGGAAAGATGGAGAATTAGCCCAATGTTCGCGTCGATGGTCCGTGACAGGGGGTCGAGCCCGGCAGCGTATCTGACGTGGGTAAGGGCATCCTCGAAATACCCGTTCTTGGCCATCAGGAGGGCGTACCAATGGTGACCCGTGGCGTGGTCGGGCGCCAGCTCGAAAGAGCGGTGGAAGGACGCGATGGCTTCCGGGATGTCGACATGGGATTCGAGCACCACCCCCATGGACGCGTGGGCTTCTCCCATGAGGGAATCAATGGCAAGGGCATTCCGGAGCGCCTCCTCGGCGGGGGGCATGGCTTCATCGAAGGTCATGTAATCCCACGACTGCAGGGTCAGGTAGGCGTCGGCCACGCCCAGGTATGCGTAGGCATACATGGAATCCAATGTGATGGCTTCCTGGAACAAGGCGATCGCCTGTCGGATCTCCGGGTCGGTTCGCTGGTTCCACAAGAACCGCCCGTTAAGGTAGAGTTCGTAGGCTTCCAGGTTGTTCGTAGGCCGGGAGTCGATTTGATCCCGATCGCCCGGGGTCAGGGTGGTCCGGGTCCTTCTTGCCACTGAATCGGCTATGAGTCCCTGGATCACGAAAAGGCTATCCAGGACCAAGGGCTGATCAAAATCGGCCGACCAGATGTGGTCGTCAGTCTCCGGATCAATAAGCTGAACGGTGAGCCTGACGAATCCACCGGCAATTCGGGCGCTTCCCTCCAGGAGATAGTCGGCGCCGAGCCGAGACGCGATTTCGGTTGCGGTGGGGCGGTCGTCCCGAAACTGCATCACCGACGAGCGGGAGATCACCCTCAAAGAGTCGATTCCCGAAAGCTTGGTGAGGAGCTCTTCGTGCATTCCGTCGGCGAAGTAAGCGTCCTCCGGCGTTGGGCTGAAGTTCTGAAAAGGAAGAACAGCCAGGGTGGGCCGGCCGTCTGAGTCGGGAGACAGACCTTCAGCCTGGGTAGATGGGGTCCCGCTTCCAGGGCTGGCCGTGAAGGAAAGAACGCTCCCCGCAATGACCAACAGGGCGGAGATGATCAAGAGTTCCGGCCCGGTCACCCGCTGCCGACCCTTCTCTCCGTGATACCAAGCCAAGGTTGCTGTGAGGAAAAACCCAAACACCAGGACGATAGAGGCCGTTCGCTGGAAAGCCTGAGAAAGCCCCCAACTGCCGGCCGCTACGTCCATCAACTGGAGCAAGAACCATGCGCCTGCCAGGTAAGCAACGCACCACTGGACCATCTTTTGCCGCCCGACTCGGTTGAAAAGGCGGTTGAAAAGGCCCAATGGGCCATCGGCCTGGGTAGGAGCGTGGGCCAGGGTGGTCTCTTCGGCTGAAGGGGCCGGCGCCGTTGGGTCGGCTGAAACCGGGCTGGCGGCGTGTGGCTCCTCTGGGATTTCCTCCGCGCCGGCGGGAATCGGCTCCTTGGGAGGGCGCAGGTTGGGCACGGCCCCGGCGCCGTACTTTTTCAACCGGTCCACAAGGTCGGAAACGGCCGGGTCCGGGTCCACACCGAACTCTTCTTTCAGGAGAGTGGTGTGAACCTGGGCGTACCGCAGTGCACCAGCCCGATCCCCGGCGGTGGCCAGAGCCTCCATGAGCCCCACAGCGATCCGGGAGCTATAGGGATCCGTGACAGCCAGCTTCTGCCACCACTCGGCTGCGGCGGTCGAAGCCCCCTCTTCGGTGGCCTGGACCGCGAGCGTCTCCAGGACCTCGGCATAGATGCTTGAGAGCCGGTCCCTCTCCCCGTCAGCCCATTTCTCAAATTCCGGGGCGTCCTTGACATGGATTCCATCCAGGTACGGACCGGCATACAGGGCCACGGCTTCTCGAAGTTTCCCTGCCTTGGCCGCGGCCTCGAATTCGATGGCATCTACGGGGACTGAAGAGGTATCGAGCCGCAGGTCATCACCCACAACCAGCACGGACTCTTCCCCCAATTCCTTCTTGATGACGTAGAGGGCGTTCGAGAGGGCCCTCCGGGCTCGACCCGCATCGAGGTCGGGCCACAGTAGGGCAAGGAGTTTGTCCCGGCTGACGAGCCCCGTAGGGCTGGCACTCAGCACGGCTAGAAAAGCCAGGCGCTGCCGCTGTGCTATAGCACCGTCCAGAGGGCCTTCTGGGCCCTCGATCGAAGCTCCGCCGAGGAGTTTCAGGCGATGCATGGCAACCCCGCGTAAGAATCAGGCCCGGTTCCACCGCTCATCGTCGCCCACGAAGGTTTCTCTCAGTTGGCCCGAAACGCAAGGAAATCAGTGGTTTTCCGGTGGTCGTTCTACCCGACTTCGCTCAGGTGACAGTTAGATGAAACGGGCGAGAAAGCCGGATGACACCCTCTCCCTATCCTCCTCCTACGACGCGGGCCACCGGGTGCTCGCGAGTGAACGAGAGAACCACATAGGAGGATGAAGATGAAAACCCAAAGAAGCGGACAAGCGAGGCTGATCCCGTTCCTCCTCTTGGTCATGGCGGCCTGTGACTGTGACCTCACCGGTCCGACCATCGGGCCAGGGCCAATCGATATCGATATCGATCCACAACCGTTCCATGCCTCGGCTGAGTTCTCCGCCGATGTTCCAATGGCCGGTCAGGCGAGCGTCCGCTTGGTCGGGGTGAACGGAAAGGTGAGCTTCGAAGGGTCCGACGATCCGACCATGGTCCGGGTGACGGGGACACGGCGGGTCCGGTCGGAGAGTCAGGAAGACGCCGATTCGTACCTGGCCATGGTTCAGGTCTCGGTATCTGAGCTTGACGAAGAAATCTTGATCGAAACCCTTCAGCCTCGAAACGATGGAAGGAACTACGAGGTCGACTACACGGTGGCCCTCCCGAGGCAGCTAAAGGCCTATGTAAAGACCGTCAACGGGGAAGTCAGCCTGACGGGCCTGATGGCGGATGTGGACGTCGATCTGACAAACGGAAAGATCGCCGCCGACCTGTACCTCCCATCCGAGGGAGCCATCGACCTCTTCACGGTGAACGGCGAGATCGATCTGAAGGTTCAACAGGAAGCTTCGGCACAGTTCAAGGCCACACTGACCCACGGTACGATCTCGGACGCGAATCTGGATCTGCAGGACAGAGTGTCGACACCCAGGTCTCTGACCGGCCGGCTGGGGGACGGTTCCGGACGAATCCAGTTGGGATTGGTGAACGGGGACATTCGTGCCGAAGGGAGGTAGCCGGCGAGCTCCGAAACCTCACGGACCACCCACCTTTTCCGGCCCTCCTACCCAAGGAGGGCCGGGTCTTTTCCGGCAGCGATCTATCATGGAACCCTCCGGGCCTTATTTTCCAACTGCGAATAACGAACTCCTCTCGGGGGCTACCCGGAGACAGGCCATAGATGGAAGACCACAACTCTCAACCAGATCACGTCGGGATCCGGGCACCCGGGGATTTGAATCCCCGACGCGAACCCGCTCTCGGTTTTCCGGATAAACCATTTGGAGAGATGACGTCAGCCGACTATGAGGCCATCGGCTTCATGTCGGGCCTCGAGGTCCATCAGCAGCTCGATACCAGGTCGAAGCTCTTCTGCCGTTGTCCCGCCGGCCGCCGGGTCACGAGGGTCGATGCCGAGGTCTTACGCCATATGAGGCCGACTCTGAGTGAGTTGGGCGAGTACGACGGCACGGCCCTCATGGAGTTCAAGACCAAAAAGGAGATCGTCTACCTTCTCGAGCGAGGGACCGTATGCACCTACGAGATGGATGATACCCCGCCCTTCGAGATCGACGATGAGGCTGTCCGAATTGCAATCGAGATGTCTGAGCTTTGCAACCTGAACCTGGTTTCCGAGCTCCATGTCATGCGAAAGCAGTACCTCGACGGGTCCATTCCCACGGGCTTCCAGCGAACGGCCATGGTCGGGCTGAGCGGCGCGATCCCGTTCCAGGTTCCCGAACTCGGCGTGAACCGGGAGTTGTCCATTCGCCAGCTGTCCTTAGAGGAGGACTCGTGCCGGGAGGTATCCGATATCGGCCACCGAATCACCTTCAGGACCGACCGCCTTGGGATGCCCCTGACGGAGATGGTGACGGAACCGGAGCTTCTCACCCCTCTGGAGCTGCAGGCGGGCGGGCGCCTCCTCGCTCATCTCGCCCGAACGACGGGGAAGGTACGGCGGGGCCCCGGGGCTGGACGCCAGGACGTCAACGTTTCCGTTTCGGGTGGACGCCGGGTCGAGATCAAAGGTGTCCATCACCACCGGAGGCTCCCCCTTCTGGTTCACACCGAGGCATTTCGCCAGCTGAACCTCCTCCGGGTGAAGGCCGAACTGGAACGACGGGGGGTGACGCCAGACGCCCTGAAGGATCCCCCCAAAGGGTTTCCTTGGGACACCTCGGCCCTGGTGATGGATGCCGAAGCCGCCGTTGCCGATACCAGTTTTCCTCCTATCCGGAAGGCCATTTCGAGAGGAGAGACGGTCTGCGCCGTCCTTCTCCCCGGGTTCGCCGGGCTTCTCAGCCATCCCACCCAACCGGGGTTCACATTCGCTCACGAGATCTCGGACCGCGTCAGGGTCATCGCATGCCCCGTGCACGTCCCGTTCCTGGCGCACTCGGAAATAGGGAGAGGCGGCCTCATCAGCCGCCACTGGAAGGTTCTGGAACGAGCCTTCGGCGCCGGGCCCGGGGACGCCATGGTGGTCGTTTGGGCGCCCAGTGAGGATGCAGCAACAGCCGCCCGAGAGATTGTCATCAGGGCCCGTGAAGCGTTGGAGGGAGTTCCGGCGGAAACAAGACAGGCTCACCCAAACGGGACGAATGGATTTGAGCGGATCCTTCCGGGTCCCGACCGAATGTACCCGGACACCGACACGCCGCCCCTTCCCATACCGGATCGGACAGTGACCGAGGTCAGAGCACAACTAGGAGAGCCTCCGTGGACCCGGCAGGCCCGCTACGAGGAGTTGGGTTTGGATGCTCGGATGGCCCGGTCCCTGGCCGTCGCGCCCTGGGCCGACCTCTTCGACAAAGTGGCGCCGCACGCCGGTGAGCCGGCTCGCCGATTGGCAGGGTCCCTGGAAAAACGGATCCCTTTCCATGCGAGGCGCAGGGGTGCTTCGAGCCCCAGGACGGTCGGGGAGGCTCCGGATGCGGACCGGCTCTCACCGGTCGTCCGAGCCCTGGAGGGGGGGGAGATTCGACAGGAGGCCCTGGTCTGGGCCCTGGACGACCTTTTGGCCGATCCAGACAGGGCCGTCGCCGAGGTCCTGGACAACTACAGGCCTCGTCAAGACGATGAAGCTGAGCTGGAGGCCGCGGTTCCGGAAATTGCCCAGATGGCTCGGACCCTGCAGACCGCCTCTGCTGACGGGCCAGTCAGGTGGGCCATGGGGATGATCATGCGGAGGTTCTTCGGTAGGGTAGACCCTGCCTCGGTCCGAGAAAGACTCCGAAGCCACCTGACCGTTGGGGAGCCACTGGGGAACGGGGATCGGAGCGGAGGATCGGAACGGACAGGGGAGGGGGACGAATGAACGCCGCGAAGAAGGACCCGTTTCGTGGGTACCGAGGTCCCGCTCGAGAGGTCATGGAACGGTTCGGGATCACGGTGTGGTGTGAAGTCCAGGCCAAGACGACCCGCGGGGATTTTGAGGGCCTCGTTCTTCCTCGGTCCGAAACCAGCGACGAGCTTCACCTGGTGCTTAAGCTCACCTCCGGGTACAACGTGGGGATCAGGCACGACACCGTTTTGGAGATGAGCAAAGTGGGATACCGGGAGGCCCACTATCAGATCCCCGAGAAGGACTTCCCAACCGATCCCGGCCATCCGGAAGTGAAACTCCTGGGAACGGGTGGGACCATCGCGTCGCGTCTCGATTATCGCACGGGAGCCGTCATCCCGGCTTTCAGCCCGGGCGAGCTTTACGGTTCAGTGCCAGAGCTGGCGGATATCTGCAATCTCGAGACCGAGAAACTCTTTGGGGTCTTTTCGGAGAACATGGGCCCAGAACAGTATCTCATTCTCGCAGAGAAGACCGGGGAGGCCATCCGCGAGGGTTTCGACGGTGTCGTTGTCGGGCATGGGACCGATACCATGCACCATACGGCCGCCGCCCTGAGCTTCATGGTTCAGAGGCCCCCGGTTCCGATCATCATGGTGGGGAGTCAGAGATCGTCCGACCGCCCCTCTTCGGACGCCGCCCAAAACCTCATCAACGCCAGTTGGGCTGCGGGCCACGGGCCGATCGCCGAGGTGATGGTGTGCATGTTCGGCCCCACGTCGGACCTCTACAACCTCCTGCACCGAGGAACACGGGTGAGGAAGATGCACAGCTCCGTCCGGAGCACTTTCCGAACCTTGGGAGACATACCCCTGGCCATGGTGGAGAAGGGCAGGCTCACCCCTTTAAAGGATGACTGGCGACCGAGACGTGACGACAGGGACGTCCTGGTACAGGCCGCCTTCGATGAACGGGTCACCCTCACGTATTACTACCCTGGTATGAACGCCGACATCGTCGACGCGTTGGTGGAAAAGGGGTACCGAGGGATTGTCATCGCCGGGACGGGCCTCGGCCACGTAAACAGGCTCATCTACCCGGCGTTGGAGCGGGCGAGAGAGGCGGGGGTTCAGGTCTACATGACACTCCAGACGTTCTGGGGGTTCGTGCAGATGCATGTGTACGAGACGGGGCGGGAGATCCTCGAGTTGGGTGTGATTCCCCTGGCCAACATGCTTCCCGAGGTCGCCTACATTAAGCTCGGATGGGCCCTCGGGGTCCATCCGGAAGATCCCGAGAAGGTCAAGGAGCTCATGACGACCTCCATCGCGGGGGAAATGACACAGCGAGAACCTCATGACGGATACCTGATCCTCCAGGGCGGGATCCCCGAAGTCCAGGAGTTCCTGGAGAAGGTGTGGAGATGAACACTTGGCCCGGAGGGTTCACGAGCAGATCGGTAAAGCTGAAATCACTTTGCATTCTGTTTTTGGGAAGCTCCATCGGGGCTTCCCCCGGCCATTCCCAAGAGCCCGCTTCCTCCCAGGACTTGGCCTCTCGCCTTCAGAGTACCCTGGAGGCTTTCCACGCCGGGGGAACCTTCCCAGGCGCGAGCGCGGCCGTCTCCCTCCCCGACGGTTCAGTGATATCCCTCACCGTTGGGGAGGCCGATACGGTCCGCCATCTAGCCATGGCCCCCGAGGGGCGGATGCTCCAGGGAAGCGTAGGGAAGACCTACTTCGCTGCTCTGGCGGTGCAGTTGATGGGGGAGGGTGCCTTGGACTTGAATGCCAAGGTGTCCACCTATCTTGGCCATCATCCCTGGTATGCAAGGATCCCCAATGCATCGGGGATCACGGTGAAGCACCTGATGACCCACACCAGTGGGGTGATGCGATACGAGTTCAAGGAGGCCTTCACCCAGGATCTGACCGCTCAGCCGGACAAACACTGGGAACCTGAAGAGCTGCTCTCCTACGTCCTGGATGAGGAAGCGTCGTTCGTGGAGGGGGAAGGTTGGGAGTATTCGGACACGAACTTCATCCTTCTTGGCGTGATCATGGAGGAGATCACGGGGCGGCCCTGCTACGAGCTGATTCAAGAGAGGCTCTTGGGCCCCCTGGGTCTGGAGAACACCGTTCCATCTTCTTCGAGGGTGATTCCGGGGTTGGTCCAGGGATATGCCGGTCCGGCGAACCCTTTTGGGGGGACAGACGAGGTTCTTCTCCCCGACGGCAGGTTCGTGATCAACCCTCAGTTCGAATGGGCAGGGGGAGGGTTCGCATCCACTCCGACGGACCTGGCCCGCTGGGCTCGGGCCCTATACACCGGGACCGCCTTCGATGCAGAGCTTCTCGCCATGATGCTCGATGGTGTGCCAGCCCGATTGGGGCCCGAGAGTCGCTACGGCCTCGGGGTTATCCTCATGGATACGCCTGCCGGGCCCAGCCAGGGTCACAGCGGGTTCTTCCCTGGCTACCTTACCGAGATGGCCTACTTCCCGGAGCTGGACGTGGCCGTTGCGCTTCAGGTTAACACCAGTGTCGGGAGGTCCTTGGGAAGATCCCCCGCATCGGTTCTGGTGGAGCTTGCGCAGGTGGCCGGTAGGTGATGGCCTAACCAACAATATTCAGAAGGAGTTGGGAGTATGCCGGAAGGGCATGCGGAACTTGAAGCTCGGCTAGGTACATGGCTGGCGGAGCTGGGCTCAGCCGAACATGCGTTGAACCTCCTTGAAACCGCCGAGGGTCTTCTCGGTGCGACGGGAGCCGCCGGCGTGCCTCCGGACGTTTGGCATAGGTACCTGAACGAAACTCGCCGGCCTGAATTCCTGCAGGCTCTCCCGGATCCAACCACAAGGGAGCGTTGGGCCGAAACGGCTTTTTCTGCTATCCAAGAGTCCCGTTTCGACTTGGAGGCCCTGTTCGAACAGCGGGTGCGGGAACACCCGGAGAGAACGCTTTTTCAGGAGATGGACGGGCGGGAAAGCCGACTCTGGTCCTACCAGAACATCCTCCGGAGGCTCAGGACCATCGCGGCCCTTTTTTGGTCTGCCCAACCCAAGTCCCCCAGGGTCGCCATCGTTTCCGAAAACTCCCTGGATTCGGCTTGCTGCGACCTCGCTTGCCTCACCTTCGACATCCTCGTCACCCCCCTCAATCCCCACTTCAACCCGGAGACCCTTGCGTGGGTTTTTGACCAGCTGGAGATCAACCTTGTGGTCGTCGAGACGGAGGAGATCCGAGACCGCCTCGACGCGACAAGGCCCCTGACGAAGGGTCCGTTTCACATCTTCGTCCTGGATCCCGACGCCGACACCCCGGGGTCTTCGGAGTCACGCCTTGGAGAGGCGATGGCTCGCCTGGGGCGGGCCCAGGTCGACGAGATCCTCGGAGCCCGCATTCGACGGCAGCTCACGGACCTGGCCACGGTCATGTTCACCTCGGGGAGCACCGGGAAGCCAAAGGGAGTGCAGTACACTCTCTACAGCCTGATCTCGAAGAGGTTCGCCCGGGCGGCCGCTCTTCCGAAGGTCGGTCGGGACGAACTCCTGTTCTGCTTCCTCCCCTTGTACCACACCTTCGGGCGATACCTGGAGATGATGGGGATGGTTTTCTGGGGGGGCACCTATGTGTTCTCGGGGAACCCGTCCTTCGAAACCCTTCTGGCGGGGCTTCAGGAGACACGCCCCACCGGCTTGATCAGCATCCCCCGCCGTTGGCAACAGATCAAGGAACGGTGCCTGGCCGAGATGGACGCTTCCCAAGAGCGCTCTTCCCGGGAAGAAGCCTTTCGGAAGGTCGTGGGTGACCGGCTTCGTTGGGGCCTCTCGGCGGCCGGGGCTCTGGAGCCGGCGGCTTTCCATTTCTTCCAACGGCATGGTGTCGAGCTCTGTAGTGGCTTCGGAATGACCGAAGCCACTGGTGGAATCACCATGACCCCGCCCGGGGAGTACGAGGACAACAGCGTCGGGGTGCCCTTGCCTGGCCTGGAGGCTCGCCTGAGTGACGAGGGGGAGTTGCAGATTTCGGGGCACTATGTCGCCCGCTATCTGGGTGATCCACCTCCAGCGCCCGGGGATGGGTATTGGCTTCCCACTGGCGACATCTTCAGAAAAAGGGAGAGCGGGCACTACGAGATTGTCGACCGAATCAAGGACATCTATAAAAACAGCAAAGGCCAGACGGTTGCCCCTGGAGCCATCGAACAAAAGCTGGCCCATGTGCCGGGGATCACGCGGAGTTTCCTGGTGGGGGACGGCAGAGATTACAACGTTCTCCTTATCGTCCCCGATCTCGAGGATCCGGTCCTTGGCGGAGGAACGGATTCGGAGCAGACGGCCGAGTACTTCCAACAGGTTGTTTCCACCGCCAACCAGGGTTTGGCCCCCTATGAGCGGGTCGTCAATTTTGCAGTTCTGGAAAGGGATTTCGAGAGGGATCGGGGCGAGCTGACGCCCAAAGGCTCATTCCAGCGGAAGACCATCGAGGAGAACTTCCGAGACACCATCGAAGTCCTGTATGAGCGGGACTATGTGGAGCTAGAGGTCACGAGGCTCCGAGTACGGATCCCTCGCTGGTTCTTCAGGGACCTGGGTATTCTCGAGCCGGAAATCGTGGCCCACGCGGACGGACTCCTGAACCGACGAGCCCAGCGGTTCCTCTCCTTCGACAGGGGCCTCGATCCAACGGCGGTTCAGATCGGAGACCTCGAGTACCAGATCGAGGGTGATCTGGTGGACCTGGGGCAGTTCGCCCGTCAGCCGCTCCTCTGGCTGGCCAACCCGTCCCTGATCGCTTTTTGCCCTTGCAAGGAAGGTTGGGACCTCCCGCTGAGTCGTGTGTCTCCTCAGGTGTTTATCCCTTGGCGGCAGGAGGGCGACTACACCCCCGGCGTGACGGTAACCCCCACGGCGATCAGAGACACCGCTCTCATCGAAGTAAACCGCCTCTGCACCCTGGCTTTGTTTGCACCGACGCCGAAGGCCCTCGAAGCCGTCAAGGGGCTGGAGTCGCTGCTAAGAGAGACGAGCCTTCGGTTGAGTCGAGCGATTCATAGACGGCTGGAGGCTTTGGCCCGGCATCCCAACCTCGAACTGCGGGCCCTGGCATACAAGATCTTTCTCCTGGTCGGTCCAGTCCCGGACTACTCCCAGGAGCTTCCCTCGTTCCTTCTTTCAGGGCTTCCGTTCCTGTCCGAGGAGAGTATCGAGGCTATCGCCACCGGGAAGATCGAGCGGTTTCGGCTGGACGCGCTTCGCAGGCGACTGCAGCGGTACCGGAAGCAGCTCACCTGGCCGGCTCCTGCTTCACTCAGGGACCAGATGGACGGGATCTTCGCTCTCCTGGAGACCTTTGTTCACCACCATCCGACCTTCTACCCCCAGGTTCGTGCAGAGCTCGTGGCGTGGGTGCTTCATCAAGCCGATCCGGAGCTGTCCCGCAGGGCCCGCGGACATTTGGATCGGATGGTGGAGTGGTTCGAGGAGTACCTCGAGCAAACCACTCCGGATAACGAGCCGGAGCAGTGGGAGGGGAAGATCGTCTTCCAAGATCGTCTCTCGGCGGACGAGATCCGGACCCTCGAGAAAGCCCTGGTAGGCACGACCTTCCTCAAGCAGTCCATCATGTTGGCGTTCGAGGACCGGGGGGTCGACGTGGCGGAGATTCCACCCAATGGAATCTGGATAGCCCAGGTCTTTTCGATCCTGGAGAACCGCGTGTACCGCATGAGCGTCAACACCAGAGGAGGCAAGCACTACGACCTTTTGCTCGGAACGGCTTCGGACCGGGAAGAAGCCACCGTCCTCGAAACCACCTACTGGATGCTTGCCCTGGGCGGGCGAGCCGACAGCCCTCCGGTGGTTCGGCAGTTCGGTTGCTATCGGCCCGAGTTAGGGGCGTTTTCCATGGCCCTGGTGAATGATCTCACTGTGTGGGAA